>CASDRW010000077.1 GCA_949283275.1 uncultured Pseudomonadota bacterium | reverse complement strand
TGAAGTGTCTTCATTACATGGAATTTGCGGTTATTGTTGCAGAAATTCTGCCTTGGAAACGGTGGTCTGACAAGTGTTCGTCCGACGGGTACGTTCGGCCCACCACTTAAAAAACTCTCCCTTTAGCGGAGAGTTTTTTTGTGGTGAAGTTCGACCGCTCGAACCAACGAGGTCGTTGGGCTCGCAGAAACAAAAAATGTCCGGTGGACATTTTTTGTCGAGAGCTATAGCAGTTGTTAGGCGGCGACTTGCCGAAAGGCAACAAAGACGGTGTTACAACTGGCTTGACCGAAGCGGAGTTATTGAGCGCTAAAGCGCGAAATTTACGTAGCAAGAAGAGTCCATCAGGGCCCACCACTTAAAAGCCTTTTCCTAAAATGGAAGGGCTTTTTTATTTGAGGGAAGAAAAATATATTAGCTTTGTTAGCAAAAAGCTTTGGTGCTTGTAAATGGGGATTTTGGGTGTAGATTAGATATTATTTAGTTTGATAAGGAGAAAGTTGATGAAAATTGTTGTGGTGGGCGGCGGCGCAGGCGGAGCAAGCTTTGCTGCCAGAATGAGAAGGCTTGATAACAAGGCTGAAATTATAGTTTTGGAAAAAACAGGTGAGACGTCAATTGCCAGTTGCGGGCTGCCGTATTTTATCGGTGGTATTATTGAAGAAAAAAGCAAAATGCAGGTGGCATCGCCGGCAATGATGAAAAGTTTGTTTGATATCGAGATAAAGCTTAATACCAAAGTTGTTAAGATTAATCCGCAAGATAAAAATGTTATAACGGAAAAAGGCGAGGTTTATGATTATGACAAGTTGGTGTTGGCTGTCGGTGCAAAGCCGTTTGTGCCGGAGATATCGGGAATTGAAAATATGCCGCATTTTGTGGTCAAAAATTTGGCTGATGCCGATAAAATAAAAAGTTTTATTGCGGATAATAAACCAAGCAATGCGGTGGTTGTCGGCGGTGGTTTTATCGGGGTGGAAGTAGCAGAAAATTTGGCTCAGTTGGGAATAAAAACCTCGCTTGTCGAGATGTCATCGCAAGTGTTGATGCCAATTGATGCGGACATGGCGGCTTTGGTACAAAATGAAATGCGAGCCAACGCCTTGAGGCTTTATTTGAAGGATGGTATAAAAGAGATTGAAAAAGGAAGTATCAAACTTAACTCCGGCCAAAAGGTTGAGGCCGATATGGTGGTTTTGGCAATCGGAGTAAGGCCTGATACCGAGTTGGCAGAAAAAGCCGGAATAGAGCTTAGTGATAGGGGTGCTATTATCACAAATGAATATATGCAGACCAATATTGCCGATATTTATGCTTGCGGCGACAGTGTGGCGGTGAAAGATTTTGTCTCGGGCAGGATGGCTATGGTGGCTTTGGCCGGTCCGGCTAACCGCCAGGGAAGGCTGATTGCCGATCATATTGCCGGAAACAGCCCCTATCCTTATGGCGGAACGCAAGGCACGGGCGTGGTTAAGATTTTTGGGTTAACGGCGGCATTTACCGGTAATAATGAAAAGCAGTTGCAGGCAGCAGGTATTGAATATGACAAGATGATTGTTGTGGGAAGTTCGCATGCCGGATATTATCCGGGAGCGGAAAATTTGACCTTGAAAGTTTTGTATGATAAAAGCGGGAAAATTTTGGGGGCGCAGGCTGTCGGTAAAGACGGGGTTGACAAAAGAATTGATGTGATTGCAACGGTGATGCGCTTGGGCGGAACGGCGGCTGATTTGCGCGATGCCGAGCTTTGTTATGCTCCGCCTTATTCGGGGGCAAAAGATGCGGTTAATATCATCGGGATGGCAATCGAAAATGCTTTGCAAGGGCTGGTGAGACCTTGGTTTGGTGATGAGTTTGAAGATATGGTGGTTTTGGATGTCAGGCCAAAGGGTGTTTATGAGCAAGAGCATATTGCAGGCGCTGTTAATATTCCGGCAGCCCAGATCAGAGACAGGTTGGCAGAGCTGCCCAAAGATAAAACCATTATGGTGCATTGCTTTAAGGGATATACCAGCTATGTGGTGGCACGGGTGTTGATGCAAAACGGATTTGACAAGGTTTTGAGCTATGCCGGAGGCTGGACATTGTACAAAGAATTGCAAAAAAATAAGAGCGCAAACTAGGCTAAGAGTTAGTTTGTTTTGATGATGTCAAACATGCTTAGGAGCTTTTCCCACCAGCTTAAGGGGTGAGGGCGGCTGAAGGCAAAATGTTTGAACAAAAGATAGTTGGTAATAAGCAAAAAACTTATGGCTATGCCTTGGGCAAGATAGAGGTTGAGCATCAATTTATCAACCAGCAGACTTAAAAGCCCGGCATTGATGAAATAGCTTAAAATCCATACGGATATGCTTTTTAGGTATTCTTGCAAGTGGTTGCCTTGGGTAATGAAGACCAGTTTTTTGTATGAATAAAAAGCGATAAAAGATGACAAGAGCCACATGAAAAGCAAGGTTAGTTGATAGTGCAGACTGCCAAAAGCAAACACCAAAGCAACAAAAATAAGATAACGCAGCCCCATATTGCAGGAGGCGGCAATGGCAAAACGAACACGCTCGTCAATGGCAGACCAACGCTGAGACAATGTTTTTTCTTTGAGCAAAATGTTTTTGATAAGCATTAATTTTTCTTTGATTGAGGTTGAGGTTATAAAATTTATACACGAGGAAGAAAAATTCAAGTGAAGGTAATTGATAAAAAAAAGCTGCCGTGAAAAAACGGCAGCTTTTTTTAAGAGAGAGATTATTACATATCGGCAAGGTAGCGCACATATCCTTTTGATGAATTGTCATCTGCCAACATGTAGTTTTGGTTGGCATATATAGGCAATCCATTAATTGAGCGGAGCAGAGAATTTACGGTTTCAAAATGTTGTTTGATTTCTTCTGCTTCGGATCTTGTCATAAGGTGCCAGTCATAACCTTTGGGCAGGTTACGAATATACTGCATTGCCATTGAACGGGTGCCCATATCTTGGCTGCCGTCATAATACAAAAGCTTGCCAGAAGGCAGGATGACACCAATGTTTTTGTAAACCTGTATCCTTGGGTAATCATCTTGGCTGGAACTTGCTTGCGATACGGTTTGTCGCGTCCAAGGTCCGGCTCCGAATCTTGGCCTAGGATTAGTTTTAGGCTTAGGCTCTGGCTCTGGCTCAGGTTTAAGCTCGGGTGCGCTGCTTGCTTGTTGTGCGTGCGCGGATATAATATCATTGATGCTGATATCGTAGTGTTTGCTTAGGTCTTTGATTAGCTCAATAACATTGCCGCGGGCAAGAGACAGCTTAATCTCTCGTAAGATTTCGTCTTGTTGCATAATTTGTATATTTTATAAGATTAATAATTTGGTTAAATCTCTCGTTGTAAAATATGAAACCCTAGCTTTATTTGTTTTGGTTTTAGGGATGGCATGTCGCAATTGGGGTTAAAAGTTGCCTCGTTTGCTTCCCATTTGGTTAAGTTTTGGGGGAGGGTTATTTTATCAATGCCTTTTAAGTTGCAGCGGTTAAGGTGAAACTCCTCCAGTTGCTTGAAAGCTGATAAGTCCATGTGTTGGTGGGAGCCGAATTGGCAATTGTAAAAGGCCAGATATTTTATATTTGGCGGCAGGTGTATCATATGGTTGGCGGATAAGTCAAGGTTGTTTAGTTGCAGGCTCTCAAGCTCTTGATAGCGGCTGAAATCGGGCAAAGTGGTTTTTTCTTGTTTGGATGGTGCGATATAAAGATGTTTGAGGTTGGATGGAAAACGAATATGATCAGCCGAGGGAAGATTGGTGCAATTGGTTAGGCTGATTGCATATTCGGCAACGGTTTTGGATACGGACAATTCTTCATTAAAAATCGTTATGGCAAGGCTGTTGGGGTCATCAGAAGTATTGGGTATAAATTTGATACCGCTTAGATCAAGCTCGGATACGGCGCTAAAATCGCAGTCGGAGAAAGATACTTTTTGGATGCCGGCAAAAGAATTGACCGAAGTAATAATGTGAGGGTCGGAACAGCCGTTGATGCTAAGAAATTGTACCTTGATATTGGGATATTTGGTATATTGATACGAGGGATTGTCGCTATTAATAAAGCATACAGAAGATTGGGGCTTGGGATTGATAACGTCAATAAAGGAGAGAGAATTTTGCTTCGTGGTTTGGGGTGTCGTGTGGCAGGCTTTGGTATCCTCCCAAGCATAATTAAATCCAATGGCATATAGGGATTGAAAATCCAATTTATCAGAAAGATCGTGGGTGTTAAATAAGTTGAACATAAATTCTCTGGTTTTGAGAGGATCTATGACGTTTTTGCGAGCGTTGTCTATATTGATTTTGTCAATGCGCTTAAACCGCTTGAGGCTTGCAAATATATTGTCATCTAAGACGGAATTGATGTGTAGCTCTTGGGTGGAAATCAAATTTTGGGGGCTTTGATGCGCCGACAAATCGGTGAGGTTGATGGTCTTGACTTCTATCTCTTGTTTGAGATTGAAAAGATCGTGAAGATTGTCGGAAGTGTCAAAAATAAAACCGATGTGTTGTAAAATATTGCGGCCCAATTTTTGTTTGAGATTGGAAAGTGAATGGTCGGAGATATATTGCAGCAAAAGCTCGCGGCTTCTAAGCTGGTTGGGCAAGGATTGTTGGGGGGTAAATTGAAATTCGACCATACCTAAGTGTCTGAATGATTTAAGTCTTTGGATGGTTCCTTCGGTGATGGAATTGGTAATAAAATTTAATTTTTCGACCGATAGCAGGGAAGGTTGAATATAATCAAAAACAACCGAATTGCTGTCAAGGTTTTTTACGTTAATCTCGGTCGGGGGATTAAATAAATCAATAGGTTCGTTGTTTGTATCAATAATAAAACCGTATGTTGAAAGATCAGTACTCGATTTGAGGTCAGACAGACCAAAAATATCCCGATGCGACAAGAGATGAGAAAGACATTGATGCAGGGGGGGAATATATTCTTTTTTGATTTCTTTGTCGTGGTTGCCTTTGATTTGCGCGATTTTTCCTTTTGTGATTTCAATAGTGGCGTGCGGAATCTGGCGGCCGTTTGGGGCTGTAGTGCGTAAAGAATAAATTGCGGTTTTGCCCTCGGTAACCGATTTATCATAGCCGCCACTGCCGACACAGTGGTGCATCTCTTGCGATTCGTAATCAAGAGCTTGGGGTGAGAGAAGTTTTACCAGCAAAAAATTGCTTTGCGGCGGAGTAAAAATAACCTCGGTGTCAATAAGGCTGGCTTCTGCTTGGTTGGGAGAAAGCTTGATTTTGGCGTTTAGTTTGGCAAAATAAAGGTTGGCAAATTCCAGAAGAGATTGCCAATCTTTGGCATTGTTGAGCATGGTTTTGAAATGCCCAGGGGTTTTGACCTTGTCTGGGTTGTTGGTGATGTAGGCAAAGACAAAATCTTTGATGTGGATGGCCTGATTGTATAGCTCTGATTGACGAAGCTTTTCGGGGACTACAATTAAATCACCTTTGGTATCGGTTGCAAAATGGAGGGGATTGTTTTGAATAATCTCGTCGGTTAGGTATTTTTGAAACAGAAAACCACTGCAAACACAAGCTTTGGTATCGTTGCTTAGGGTATTGAAATGGTCGGATGATTGCAAAGTTTTGAGGGCTTGGACTTTGTCTTGTTTCATTTTTTTGAGCTTGTTGAGCTCAATGCCAGCGCGCTTTTTGTCTAAAGAAGTGCGGACGATTGCTGCCTGAGCCTCAATTTGTTGATTGAGTTTTGCAAGTTCTGATTGCAGATGTTGTTTGTTTTGGGTTAGTTGTTTTCCTGATGAAATAAGCGCATTATAATATTGGCCGAGCTCTGCCATGGTATCGCCGGCATATAACTCGCGCAAAATATTGGTGTATTCTCTAAAATTGGCAATTTTCATGTTTAATCCTTTACTGGGGTATGAAGATAACCAATTTGGTATATTTTGTCAATAGTTTTGGCAAAAAAAGAAATATTTTTCAGACTTGATTGGGGCGGGATGATGATTATGTTTTGGGCTAAGGCAAGAGGGAGAAAAATATGGTGCTGGTTAATGATAAAATGCAAAAAGGCTATGCTTATGATTGTGCGGCGGGTGTGGGAGAAGAGTTTGCTCCTGATTTTAGGCCGGAGCTGACACCTAAAGAAATGCTTGAGCTGGGGGTGTTTGAGGGGCATTATATGACCGATTGTCAAAACGAATTCCCCAAAGACTGGTTTGCAAAGGCCAAAATGAATTATGAAAAGCCTGATATAAATTGCAATTATTTTAAGGTGAAATCAAGGCAGCCGCTTAAAATTTGGCGGCAAAAAGGGTGGATTTTGGAGCCAGACGTTAGGGGATGGTTTCAGTGGTATTGCAGGTATTATATGGGCAGAAGAATACCCAAGATTGATGATATTCAAATCAAAAGATGGAAGGCTTTTAGGCGGCACAAAGCACAAATTGTAAAAAATTGTGCCATGCTTGATATCGAGTGTCGCAAAAGGCAACGCCAAGCCTTGCTGCAATGGGCTTATAATCCGTTTTTTTGAGCAAATAAAATATATATATTATTTTGTTTTATGAAATTTGATTCATTAAGCAATATTTTTTATGAAAAATAGTTCGTGGATATCCATATACTTTCAAGGTATAACCAAAATATGAAAAACAATGTTAATGAAAATATCAAAAAATATTTGGGCATTCGCGTACGCTCGTTGCGCGAAAATGCCGGCCTGACGCAAGAAGATTTGGCTAATTTGTGTGATGTGAGCTGGCGCACGGTATCGAATCTGGAACGCGGATTGGTGGTGCCTGATTTGTTGA
>CASDRW010000076.1 GCA_949283275.1 uncultured Pseudomonadota bacterium | reverse complement strand
TTTGATAAGCCAGCTCATCACGAACAGAAAAACCACTGTGGTCAACACCATAGGTGTCAATCTGATTTTCACCTACCTGATAACCAAGCGGCGATTTATATTTATTAAACATTTCCATTTTTATTGACTTTCATAAAAAAACGCCTTGGGCTTTAATCAATGCCCAAAGCGTTGGAGGTTTAAAAACAAAAAAGCGGCCTAATTATCTTAGGTCGCTTTCCATGATACACTAATGTACCATGCCGATATTTATACACTCACCCGACGGGTTAGTCAATATGTTCTTAAAAATAAATCTTAAGTTGTGGGTAAACTTGTTTTAACCTTATTTTCAAATTTTGGCAATTATAATTAGCATAATTTAATCTTTAGGAGTTTTGGAGACATGAAAAAGGTTGCTTTGTTTTTACAATTATAGATTGACTTTATTTAATTTACACACTAAAACGGAGTTTACATATCAAAAAGACTATTTGTCAATATGATATGTTTTTTATATAAGGACAAATCTTATATAAAAAGGAGTGGCTTTGAAGTGCAGAAAATCGGTGCAACTGCAGAACATGACGTATTCATGTTGCAATGACGGGAAACACCGTCCGTCAAAAGCCACTTTTATTGTTGTAACTTTTTAGAGTTAAAAATAGCTTTATGGAAATAGTAACTTCTTGTAATAGATATTCCAAATTTTCCCCTCAACATACTATTGAGGTTGTTAGCCATATTAAAGCACGGCTTGTAAATCAGAATTTGAATAAAATCTTAACAACAAAAATAGATTTGGATATTTCACAAATTAGTGAAAACAGCTGCCTTTCGGTTTTGCAAAGAGACAAATTGGGTTGGATGGGACCTTTTGTATTAAATGTCGGAGAAGAGTTTTTATTTGTACAATTTGATGGGTATTTTTGCCACAAAATAGAATTATGTTCTGATGATATAGATGAAATTGTTCATATTGAAAATATACCTATAAAAGAGATAAACTCTTCAGATGACAAAGCATTTATTGATATTTCATTTTTATATCCGGATATCGTAGGGCATAAGGTTACGGATATTTATGCTGAGATGACTTTTGATAAGACCAGCCTTTTGGCCCTGATTATAGTTATGGATAATAAATACTATGTGGCTATCGGTAACGATATAGATAATCCTCGTATGGAAGTTTTTTCTGATAAAACGGCTATGGAAAAAGAAATAAAAATTTGGCCGCAACAGCTTTAAGCAACAACAGCCGATGTTTATAATCGGCTGTTGTTTCTTTATTATATTATTTGCGATAACCTGTTTTTACAAAAATATCATTTCCATTTCTTATTTTACCAACAACAACGCGGTTGGCTGACGGACTTTCCATTTTTTGCAAAGTGGAATATCGAGATGGTGAAACATTGCTTTTTTTATTAAACAAGGCATCGGAAATTGTATTGGCTGCGTTTTGTGGGGAATAGCCATTTTGAAGAATTCTTCTGTTGTATATATGCTCAACTCTGTCTTTGGGGATTATTACTCTTTCAGAATTTATAACAGGTTCACCCAGTTCTTGTCGAATGTTATTGATCTCATTCAGTTTGTTTCTATCAATACGCCCCATATAAATATCTTCAAAGTTATTACCGCGTTGAAGTTGATTTTCAAGATTTCTGCCTCCTTTGTAGATATTATAAGCGTTATATGCTTGGCGTGTCGCTGGAATTCCTTTAGCAACGGCTCCATATCCACTTAATCCGCCACCTGCAAATTCCGTAACTTTGTTGGCTATATCAAAAGCTGTTCCGACATCGGCTGCATTCGCATATTGCTTTAGGTCTTCACGCCGTTTCACTGCACCCAAGTCGAGTTTATCGTCAAGCCAATTATATCCGCCAAAAGTTGCTCCGTTGGCAAAAGATTCCATACCGGTAACAGCTCCTTGACCAAAGCCTTGAATCCCTGCAGCTAAAACTTCTGCCGTGTGGCTCGGCGGGGTATACATTTGCTCTTGGCTTAGAGGTTTGGGGCCAATATTTGGCAGAGGCGTATTTTGCATATTCTCAATATTTGGCGTAATATTGGAAACGCCGAAGCCGAAGTTGTTGTCAGGTGAGTTGCCCCAAAAGTTGGTGCCGGCTTGAGGATAATCTTGGGTTATGCCCTGGTTATTATAGTTTTGCATAATTTGGTTTTCTCTTTGCTGGCGAGCCCTTTGATAAGCTAACTCATCACGAACAGAAAAGCCGCTGTGGTCAACGCCATAGCTATCAATCTGATTTTCACCTACCTGATAGCCAAGCGGCGATTTATATTTATTGAACATTTCCATTTTCTTTTTCCTTTTTCAAAAAAAACGCCTTGGGCTAATAAAAAGCCCAAAGCGTTGGAGTTTAAACAAAAAAGCGGCCTAATTATCTTTAGGTCGCTTTCCATGATACACTAATGTACCATACCGATATTTGTACAC
>CASDRW010000075.1 GCA_949283275.1 uncultured Pseudomonadota bacterium | reverse complement strand
TTCAATCTCTACATTGGTGTAGCGCTGGGTCGTGGATAGGGACGCATGACCCAATAGTTCCTGAATGGAGCGCAAATCGGTTCCTTCCGCCAAAAGGTGAGTGGCAAAAGAATGTCTCAGAGCATGAGGGGTCAGAGTATCGGGAAGCCCCAAATAGCTTCGAATCTTTTCCAATGTTCGTTGAACTATCCGCGGACTTATACGCTCGCCTCTTGCCCCTAAAAATAAGGCATCTCCTTGTTGTTGATGATAGGGGCAGGCCTCTAGGTAGGCAGCGATTTTTTCTTTAACTATGGGAAGTATGGGCACCAAACGTTCTTTGTTGCCTTTGCCTTTGATTTTGAGGAAATCGTTATGATTGATATCACCGATATTGAGTGACAGGGCTTCAGAAATTCGCAAACCGCATCCGTATAATATTGTCAAAATGGCGACATCTCTAAGCCCTTGCCACTTGTCTTTGGCAAAATCTGCTGCGGCATCCAATAAATTGAGGGTTTGATCAACATCAAGCGCTTTGGGCAGAATCTTGTCCTTTTTGGGGGATGAGATAACGGTTATGGCTGTATTGTCAATTATATGTAATCGGTTGAGCCAATGAAAAAAACTTTTTAATGAGGAAAGCTCTCTGGCCAGTGATGATTTGCTTAAATGCCTTTGATTTTGCTGGCTCAAAAAAGCACGAAAAGTCCTGACATCAATAGTTTTAAGATCGGTTATGGTGGGTAAATACCCAAGATATTTTTGCCAAAAGGAAAAAAAGAAAGACAAATCTCGGCCATAAGATTCAACCGTATGAGACGAATAGCCGCGTTCTTTTTCAAGCCACAGCTGCCAATCTTTGATAAGCGCCAAAACATCAGAGGCGCAATTGTATCTTATTTCTTGTTTCATGCTTTTTAGTAAAACACAAAATATTTAATAAACGGTAATTTAATGATGTTTTTTGTGTGTAAATCGGAATGATATTTGAGAAACATAAATAAAATTGGTAAAATCGGCGGCAGATTGTGGAGATGTGAGATGCAAATCGTGGGCGTATTGTTGCCGCTGCCTTTTAATGAACCGTTTGACTATAAAACAGAGGACGAAGTGTCTTTGGGGAGCTTGGTCAGAGTTTCGTTTGGAAAAGAAACTTTGGTCGGGGTTGTATGGCAGCTTAACAAAAAAACTACGCTTGATGAGAAAAAAATCAAAAAAATAGCAGAGATTATGCCTTATCCGCCGCTAAAAGAGAGTATGCGCAAATTTGTGGAGTTTGTTGCTTCTTATAATATGGCATTCAAAGGTTTGGTGTTAAAAATGGTTTTGAGTGTCAGACAGGTATTTGATAATCCTCAGATGCTTAAGCTTTATGAATTATCAGGTAAGAGTTTGAGCGAGGCGGGAATAAAAAATTCGGATGCCAGATGGAGGGTGATGGATTTTGTGAAATTTGCGCCGTTTAATCGCCAGGAAATTGCCGTGGGTGCCGGTGTGGGGCAGAGTGTAATAAAAACGCTTATTGAAAAAGGTGTTTTGCAAGAGGTTTTGGTTGAAAAGAAAAAAGAATATCAAAAACCAATTTGCGGATTTCAAAAAGTTGAACTAACCGATGAACAAGAAAAAGCAGCTGCTTATTTGTGCTCCAAAATAGGTAACGGCTTTGACGTTACGTTGTTAAACGGTGTTACCGGCTCGGGTAAAACGGAAGTTTATTTTGAGGCGGTGGAAAAAGCGTTTGCTTGTGGAAAACAAGTGCTGATTTTGGTGCCGGAAATAGGCTTGACCGCACAATGGTTGAGGCGATTTGAAAAAAGGTTTGGTATAAAACCGGCCGAGTGGCATTCGGCACTCAGTCAAAAAGAGCGGATTGACAATTGGAAAGCGGTGGCTCAAGGTGAGGCTAAAATTATCATAGGTGCCAGATCGGCATTGTTTTTGCCTTATCTTGATTTGGGGTTGATTGTGGCAGATGAAAGCCATGATGCGTCTTATAAACAAGAAGATGTGGTTAATTATCAAGGGCGAGATATGGCGGTGGTGAGAGCCAAGTTGGAGCAGATACCGATAATATTATCTACGGCAACACCCGATTTGGAGACAATTTGCAATGTTGAGGAAGGCAAATATAATCAGGTTTGTTTGAAATCTCGCTTTGCACATGCCGAGATGCCGGATATTAAAATTATTGATTTGAAAAAAGACAAGCCAGTTAAAGGATCTTGGGGGGTGTCTTGGTTATCGCCGACATTGTGTGAAAAACTTAAAGCAAATTATGAAAAGGGTGAGCAAAGCGTGTTGTTTTTAAACAGAAGAGGCTATGCTCCGCTTATCATTTGCCGCGACTGCGGGCACAGAATCCAATGTCCGAATTGTACGGCTTGGCTGACCGAGCACAAACGGGCAAATAAAGTGGTGTGTCATCAGTGCGGGTATATGACAGACATTCCCAACAAGTGTCCGGAAT
>CASDRW010000074.1 GCA_949283275.1 uncultured Pseudomonadota bacterium | reverse complement strand
GCTTCTTCTTATCTTCTTTAACTTTTAGAATGTCCAAGTCTCGCTCCTTGGCAAGTTTGTCAAGAATGGTCTTAACTACGTGATCAAGCTCGGAATTTTCACGATAATCCGCCGGAAGCGCAAAATTAACACGGTTGTCCATCAATAATTTGAGTGCGGTTTTGCGATGGTTGCTCTTGGGACGATAAACCGCGATAGCATTACCGCCGCGTTCTTTGATGATTTTCATGGAGGGGATATCGGTCATTCCGTCGCCAAAATAAATCATCCGGCGGTGCGGTATGGGGCGTTCTTCATCGGGCATATATTCGTTAACGGCCCGATCCTCGGTTTTGCTTAAGCCTTTGTTAATCTTGGCAATATATTGCGTCTTGGTTGAATAATTTACCACCCGCGCCGGCCAAATCGGAGTACCGTCGTTGCCATAGACATAGGAGCACCCAAAAACGTCTTTGAAATGTTTGCGAATTGAGGTACCGGCGATGATGCCCTCGATACCGGCAGAAATTATATAGTGCTCGATTTCCAAATCAAGCTTGCGGCCATATTCATTAATTCTATCAAACCACTGCTCAACTCCTTCAAAATATTTGATACTTTTGCCGCATTCGGCCAAAAATTCTTTGGTCAGCGGAATATTGCGCTCTTTGGCGATATATTGGATATAATACATTGAGCCGGTGATTTGATCGGCTCCGTGCTGACGAGACCAAGCGTTGGCCTTTTCCCAAAAATGGTCGGGCTTGTCGCCAAGTGCCGGAATCAAAATATAATCTTGCATATAGGTGGTGCTTAGAGTCTCGTCAAAGTCATAAATAAATGCTATTTTGGTTAATTTTTTTGCCATTTTTTATATATCTCCGCTTGCTTTTTGGAATTTATCATTATAAAACAGTAGAAGTTAATTTTTAATTTATAAAATGAATGAGGGTAAGATGGCTGCAACTTCTATGGACCAATTGGTGTCGCTTTGTAAACGCAGAGGGTTTATTTTTCAAAATGCCGATATTTACGGTGGTTTGCAAGGGGTGTATGATTATGGTCCGCTGGGGGTGGAATTAAAAAATAATCTTAAAGCCGCTTGGTGGCGGGCTATGGTTTATGAGCGTGATGATGTCGAGGGGTTGGATGCGGCAATTTTGACCAATCAAAAGGTATTACACTACTCCGGGCATGAGGATACGTTTTCTGACCCGATGACCGATTGCAAAAAGTGCAAGGGGCGGTTTAGGGCTGATCATATCAAAGACGGCAAATGCCCCAACTGCGGCTCAACCGATTTGACTGAGCCAAGGCCTTTTAATCTGATGTTTAAGACTTCTATTGGGCCGGTTGATGATGGTTCGTCGTTTGGCTATTTGCGCCCGGAGACGGCACAAGCAATTTTTACGCAATTTAAGAATGTGGTTGATGCAACCTCACGCAAGCTGCCGTTTGGGATTGCGCAAATTGGAAAATCTTTTAGAAACGAGATTACTCCTCGCAACTTTATCTTTAGGGTGAGGGAGTTTGAGCAGGCCGAGCTTGAATATTTTGTTATGCCCGGCGAAGATGAAAAGTGGCATGAGATTTGGAAAGAAGAGCGTATCAAATGGTGGGAAGAGCAAGGTTTGAAACGCGAAAATATGAATATCTATACCACACCAAAACAAGATTTGGCGCATTATGCCAAGGCCTGTTATGATATTGAATATCAGTTTCCGCATGGAATGGAAGAGCTGGAGGGAATTGCCAATCGTACCGATTATGATTTGGGCAACCACACCAAAGCGCAAGAGGAAATGAACTTGACCTCGAAATGTCACGAAAACAAAGAATCAACCCAAAAGCTTTGTATCTTAACCGATGATAACAAATGGGTGGTTCCGTTTGTGATTGAGCCGTCGATGGGGGTTGACAGAGGTGTGTTGGCGGTGATGACCGAGGCCTATACCGAGGAAGATTTGGGCCAGGGCAACAGCCGCATTGTCTTGAAACTGAAAAAACATCTGGCGCCGATTAAGGTGGCGGTTATTCCGTTAAAGAAAAACAACGAGCAGATTATGGTCAAATGCCATGAAATTAAACAAAATTTGCTTAAACTCGGTATTGGACGCGTGGCGCTTGAAAATACCGGAAACATCGGCAAGGCTTATCGCCGGCATGATGAAATCGGAACGCCATTGTGTTTGACGGTGGATTTTGAGACAATTGAAAACAAGCCGGAGACGGTTACTGTCAGAGACAGAGATACGATGGAGCAGATAAGAGTTAATACCGCCGATTTGAGGGACTACCTAAGAAACTATTTTAATGAATAAAATTGATAAAGGCGCTTTGAGATTGAAGCGCCTTTTTAGTAGAACAGACTTAGGATACTTCTGGCTGACATTGAGGCAAGCGAGAGGGAGTTAATCGCCAATTGCTGGCGGGTTTGGAGTGAGAGGTATTGCGCCGATGCCTCGTTCATATCGGCAAGAGTGAGGTTATCGGCTCCGGTCTCTAAGATATCAGTCAGGCCCTCGGTAAAATTAATCCTGGTGGTGATGATGGAATATTGGTTGCCCAAATTTTCGGCCAAAGAGCGTAAAGTGGTGATAGAGGTGTTGAGTTGGTTTATCGCCTCTTCAATATCGCCTTGGTTTTGCCACAAAGCCTCGTTGATATTAAGCGCCTTGCTGGTGATATCCTGCCCCAAGACATTAAAGATGTGAGTTCGGTTTTCATCAAACACTATCTTCAAATTACCGCCTTTGAGCAAATTGATGCCTTGATACGAGCAATCGGATAATAACTTGTCATATTCTTTGAGCGCGGTGTTAAATTGGTTTTGATAGGCTTCAAAATTTGTTTTGGTCGAATCTTCTTTATCAATTTCATCGGGCAAAGTCCAAGCCGAGGTCTCACCAATACCTTGAATAGTGGTTGCGACATTATCGGCAGTAATTGTATGCGTTTTTCCGCTATCGTTTTCATCTTTATAATCTTCACCCAACTGATACCACTTAGTGTTGCCGTCTTTTTCAAAGGCTAATTTAGCCCCGGCGGCAATTTTTGTTACATTTGCTCCGTTACCACCATTGTAGTCAACATAAAAAGATGTACTATCTTCACAAAAATATATTTGTGCCTCAGATGAGATGTTAATTTGATTACCACTAGCAGATGATACATAGAAGCTTAACTCTTTTGCAGTTTTAATTTTTAAGTTTCCGGAAATATTACATAAAGAATTATCATAAATATCCACTCCAAAAGCGTTAGCTCCAGAGGTTTGAATACTAACCTCAGCTGTTGCCATTATATTACATAACGAGTTGGTAGAAATGCACAACCCATATCCTCTTGTACCTACAGTATTTATATTAACCTTTGCCCCTGAAAAAATATCTGCCTCAGAACTATATAAATAAATTCCATACCCTCGTGTACCTGAAGTAGTAATATCTATATTGCCAGATATATTAATTTTGGCATTATTGACCAATATAGCCCCTTTTTCATAACCAGAATCTGAAAATTTAACATCTATATCAAGATTAGATATGTCTGCTTTACCGCCAACGACATTTACATTAATAGCATAAATACTACCAGTAGTATCTGTATTGGTGTAATTAATACTCAAATCCGAGACCAAACAACCGTCTTGAGTGATGTTTATCATACTTTTGTCGGCGGTGGTGGCGGTGGCAGTAAGAGAGCTTGCGGTCTTATTATCACCAAAGTAGCCGGCACCGACCAGTTTTTGGTTGGCAGCCAAGTTTATTTCTTTGCCGGCGGCGTCAATATTGCCCAAGTCGATATTACCATAGACACAAATGGTTTCTTTGCCGGAGTTGATTGCGGCATATAGCTCGTCTGCCGTGGTGACCACGGCGCCGTTTTCACCCAATTGTTGGGCAATGTCTTCTTTGGACGGGATTTGGGCAATAGTTCCGGCCTGGTTGGCAATTGAAGTCATTTGCTCCAGGATAGAAGTCGCTTTTTCAATGCCGACATTAGCTGCTTCAATCGTCTGTATTCCTTGTCCCATACTGTCCAACAACGCGGTCAAATCCGCCGCGCGGTTGGTCAAAGAGCGGGCTTGGTAATAACTTGAGGCGTTGTCGATAGCGGAATTTACCTTTTTGCCGGTGGCAAGAATAAGCTGGGTCTTGTCCATTTGGGTGGCAATGTT
>CASDRW010000073.1 GCA_949283275.1 uncultured Pseudomonadota bacterium | reverse complement strand
GCACAATATGTCCCGCTAGCCCCAAAGCCCGCAGTTTGATCTGTACCCCATAGATTGGACAAATAAAAAAGCCCCGAGGGGTGTAAATCAAGAGGAGGGATTAAGCAAATGGCATCGGCGTTGAGCCGGTGTCATTTTGTTTAAGCTCCACTGACAACGTTCATTATTATAATAATAGATATAATTTTCAACTTTAATTTTAAGCTCATCAAAAGTTTGACAAGATTTGAGGTCGACCTCATCTTTCAAGTGTCCGAAAAAGCTTTCAATCGGGGCATTATCCAGACAATTTCCCTTTCTGGACATACTTTGCGTTACACCTAACTCTTTGAGTTTATTGATATAATATGGATGGGTATAGTGCCAGCCTTGGTCGGAATGGATTATCAAATCTGAGCAATTTTTGCTCTTTAGGAACTCGGCAAAATTACCGTAAGTTGAGTATAAATCAAGCTCTTTGCTGATGTTGAAAGCAACAATTTCTTTGGTTGCCAAGTCCTTGGTCGCGCTCAAATAAGCTCGTTTCCCTTTGTCATAAAACAAATAACTGATATCGGTTGAATAAACTTTATCCGGTTGATTTACCTTAAAGTTTTGTTTTAACAAGTTAGGAGCGGTTCGGTGCTCCAGGCCTTTCTTGAAAGCAATATTAAAAGGATTTTTCTTGCGAATCTTCGTGATTAAACCATATTCTTTTTTTATTCTTGCTATCTTTTTTAAGTTCATTTTTATCCCATATTTATGCCCCAAAATCATTGCAATCGTTCGAATACCTGCTTTTTGTTTCTTGTTTTCAAATATCTCTTTTATAAGATGTAAAGCGGGTTTATCCTTTTCTTGTTTATCAAAAACGTGTTTTTGTTTGTAATAAAATGAACTGCGCGACAGTTGCACAAGCTTGCAAATGCTTTGATTTGACAGCTTTAATTCTTTGCCCTTGGAGACAATTTGTATTAATTCTTGTTTTTGTATTGTTCCAAGGGTTCGAGTTTTTTTAAGAATTCATTTTCCAATCTCAAAATTTGAATTTCTCGGATAAGTTCTTGTTGACTCATCTCACACAAAGGCTTGTTTACCTCTATTTTGGGACGTCCTCTTTTTTCCTTATTAGAATGTTTTTGCTGATATTTCCAACGCTTAATACAGGTCTTTGCATATCCGGCAATGTTTAACCAATCCGGAATTCCGGCTTCTTTGAATATTTGATTTGTAGTTTTGCCTAGCTCTTTATGCTCATATAATGCTTTTTGCTTAAAATCTTCCGTATATTCAACATTACTGTTCAATACTTTGCTAATGTTTGGATTTTTTAACAATTCTTCTCGTTCTTCTTTTGTAAATTTATGCTGTTTCATTGATTTGTCCTTTCCTGTTTGAGGTTAGTATAAAAAATTATCCCGAAAATTGCTATCGCAATCTTCGGGGCTTTTTTTTACTGTCCAACTTTCGGGGGACAGATCACTTGAGGTGTATTTTTTTATTAAAATTCCTTTTTATTTTTCAGCGCATCATAGCGTTTGTGAATACATTGCAAAGCCGTCATATGCACACCTTTGGTAATTGAGTAATAAACAAATCTTCCGCTTTTGCG
>CASDRW010000072.1 GCA_949283275.1 uncultured Pseudomonadota bacterium | reverse complement strand
AGCCAAAAGCGAATCGCGATTGGAGCGGGCCTCGTCACGCGTTTTTTCACTGGCATAGCCTTCTTTGAAAAGCTTTTCGGTACGGTGCCATTGGGTCTCGGCACTGCTTAGCTGGGCTTTGGCCTGAGCAAGCTGTGCTTGAGCTTGCTTTAGGGCAACCTCGTAAGGCTCTGGGTCTATCTCAAACAAAACGCTGCCTTTTTCAACCTGAGATCCCTCAACATAGTTGCGTTTTAGTAAAATTCCGCCGACTCTGGCTCTGACTTGAGTCTCTTTATACCCTTGAGTGCGAGCCGAAAACTCAAAACTAAGCGGTATATCCTCGGATTTTAATTCAATAACCGGAACTTGCGGCAATTTTGCCTCTTGAGTTTGCGGCTTTACCTTGCCCTCTTCCTTGCAGGCAGATACCATCATTACAGATGCCAAAAGAATTATTAATAAATAACGTAGACGCATAATAAAGCTCCCAAAATTAAAACATTTTGCTCTTAACAATATACATATTATTAAAAAAATCCAGCCTTTTAAGCAATTTTTCAATGCTTGTGGGTAGTTAAAATGGTTTACAGCGGCAAAATTTTAGGTTATCTTTGCTCTGAAAATATGGAAGGATAAAAAATGTACCAAAAATATAACGATTTTGATATCAAAGCCATGCAAGAGGCAATTAAATTATCTGCATCATCGCTTGAATGTAACAATATCCCCGACGGCGGACCGTTCGGCGCGGTTATCTACGATGACAAAGGAAATTTTGTCGCCGGCGGATATAACCATGTGTTGGCAAATCACGACCCATCCGCTCATGGCGAAGTACAAGCAATCAGAGCGGCCGGACAAAAATTAAAAACTTGGGATTTGACCGGCTGCACACTCTATACCAGCTGCGAGCCCTGCCCGATGTGTCTGATGACCGCCAAGTGGGCCAATATCTCCAAAATATTTTTTGCCGCAACCAGAAAAGATGCCGCCGATATCGGATTTAAGGACGATGAATTATACGAACTCTTAAACCCTGCGGTTTTTGCAACGCCAATCAAAGAGTGTCGTGATGAAGCGGTTGCTATTATGCACAAATGGCGCGAAAAATTCGGCAATGACGGAAGTTACTGAAAAAAAACCGCTTTTTATCAAAAAGCGGTTTTTTTACATATTCCTTAGCACCTTAATGCTTTCTTCTCATGTAGGCATCGACCATAAAGTCAATGCCCGTTTCGAATATTTCTTCCCAGACTCTGTCAGAAAAGATGTAATTGTTTTCCAACATATACCGAAATACTTTTTCCGACAATCTGCCTTCGGCCGTTCCCATTATGAGCAAAGAATCAGCTGTTCCATCCAACATATACTCGTTGTCGACTATTGTATAGATGAGATCCTCCGGTATTTTGTGGATGATGATGCCTATCGCCATCAGACAATCGGCCATAGAAGACAACTCATATCCGTTCTTGATCAGCGAAAAGAGAATATCGGCCGAAAATTCGCCCAAGATCACTTTCATGACCAGCTCCAACGAATACTCGGAGATATCTGCTTTTGCTTCTATGGCTTTTTTGATGTCGGCTTCTGATATACCTTCGAGAGCCACAGCGGCTAATGGGCTTATACCTTTCTTGCCAAGCTTTTCTCTTAAAGCTGACATTTGTTCCTGCGATAACTTTTTCATAATAAATAATTTTAATTGTTAAACATATGCTTATTTTTGATAGCTTTGGATTATAACTAAATTTTCTTTATTTGCAACAAAAAAAACAGCTCCTCTTTCTTTTTACAAGAGGGGCTGTTTTTTCATCCGATAACTGACAATAATATATTCAATATTACTGCCTGACAAAAGCTTCATATCTTCATTGGAAAAAGTATACCCTTTTTCAATCATTAGCAATAAAATGCTCATTGCTAATTTTTGCGATATGACACCTTTGATTATCTCCTGTTTGGTGTAATAGGCAAATTCTTTTTTGTCTCTTACCATAGCTTTCCAAATACCGCTGGGGATTTGATCGGCTATTTTTTCGACAATAATCTTACAAGATTGATTATAATCAAATTTTATTTATTTTCAATATATTTTTGGACAAAAAAGTGCAAATTTTGTACTCCTTTGCGCTTATCCATAAAAAATCAGCTTGTTTCTTTGCCAAAATTAAAATTTATCTTCTTTGAGCTTGCAGACATCTACCCAGCCTCTATTTGAAGTATAGCGCGCCAGATCTTCGGGGCTTAGTTCTATGGCGCTGTTGGAGCTTCCGCATGCCGGAAATACCGTCGAAAAACGTTTTAGTGAAACATCAAGATATATTTTTACCCCCTCGGGTATGGCAAAAGGACAGACACCGCCAACCTCGTGTCCGGTAAAATCCAAGGCCTCTTGCGGAGTGAGCATTTTGGCCTTGGCATGAAACATTTGCTTGTACTTGGCATTGTCAATTTTGCAATCTCCGGCCACTACCAAAAGCAAAATATCACCATTGCAACTAAAAGACAAGGTTTTGGCTATGCGACCGGCAACACAACCCAAAGCTTTAGCCGCCAAATCAACCGTGGCACTCGAAACGGGAAATTCAAGTATTTTTCCATCCAAACCTAAACCCTTAAAATATGCTCTGACACTTTCTATTGACATATCCTCTCTCCTTAAAATAACCTTCTAATTTAATAATGCCCCAAAGTCAAGCAAACTAAATTTGATACCAAAACAGGTCGCAATTCTTTGCGACCTGTTTGAAACAATTTTGATGTCCCCTTGATACCAATTCACGTTTGGAGAATTGGTAAGAACGACGGGCTTTGGCGCGACCGTATTTCTTACGCTCTACTGTTCTGTCATCGCGAGTTAAGAAACCAGCCTTTTTCAAGCAATCACGCAATTCCGGCTCGTACTCGTTCAAAGCCTTGGAAATACCGTGTTTGATGGCACCGGCTTGGCCTGACAAGCCACCGCCTTTTACCGTGCAGATTACATCAAACTCATTTACACGATTGGCAACCTCAAACGGTTGGTTGATAATCATCTTTAATACCGGACGAGCAAAATACTGGTCAATCGATTTATCGTTGATGGTAATGTTGCCCTTGCCGGCCTTAATCCATACACGGGCAACAGCGTCTTTTCTCTTGCCGGTAGCATAGGCGCGACCTTGTTTGTCCTTTTTGGCCTTGCGAACAACAGCCTCCGAGCCAGCCTCGACCTTGGCCGCTTTTTTGATGTCTTGTAATGATTCTATTTTCTCAGCCATGGTTATCTGCTCCTTTTGTTCTTAGAATTCTTTGAGGCAATGTCCAAAACTTCAGGGTTTTGGGCTGTGTGCGGATGCTCAGAACCTGCATAAACCTTGAGCTTGGTCATTTGCTGACGGCCCATCGGATTGCGCGAAATCATGCGCTCAACAGCTTTGATAATCACTCTTTCCGGAAAACGACCGCTCAAAACCTTCTCGGCTGTCGTCTCTTTGATGCCGCCGGCCCAGCCGGTGTGTTTGAAATATTTCTTGGCAGACAGTTTGTTGCCGGTTAATTTTACTTTGTCGGCATTGATTACTACGACATAGTCGCCGCAATCAATGTTGGGAACAAAGTTTGGTTTGTGTTTGCCGCGCAAAATCTTGGCTATCTCGGCCGATAAACGACCCAAAACTACGCCCTCGGCATCAACTACATACCATTTTCTCTCAATATCTGAGGGTTTTGTTGCATATGTGCTCATTGATCTTCCCTTTTAGGTTATAAATAAAATTCGTTGCCAATATATCGAAATAAATATTAATGTCAACAAAAAAATTTCTATATTTTTCAATATATTAGTTAGCGGTATTATCTTACCATTTGTCAACACATTGATTTTGCTTGATTTTCGCATTTCGCGATAAAATATTTTTTGCAACTATTGTATAATCTCCTTTCAAGCTTATTTAAGTTTAATAAAAACTTATATAAAACAGGAATAAAAAAATGCGGCTTGTCTCTAATAAATATATTGTTGCGGCAACCATTGTTTTGGCGGTTTTGTCTTTTGGCACGGCTTATTCCGCTTCTGACAATGCAAAAAAAGAAAAAATTCTTACCCTTAATGTGCTGGAATTAAAAAAGCAAAATGTTGATATCTCCAATCGCTATACCGGATATATTACCCCCATAAAATCGGTTGAGCTGGTGCCTAATGTCTCGGGATATATTGACGAAGTGTGGGCCGAAGGCGGACAAAAAGTTGCAATCGGCGATAATCTGGTCTTGATTGACCAACGCGAATACAAAGCCGAGCTTGATGCCGCCAAAGCCGCCGTCTCCCAGGCGAAAGCTGATTTTACCAATGCAAAAACCTATTATAACCGTATGAAAAAAGCCGGTGAAAAGGCAATCTCGGCATCCTCTCTTGACCAAGCAAAAGCCCAATTCTTGGCAAGCCAGGCCGCACTTAACCAAGCCAAAGCCAACGAGCAAAAAGCCAAAACCATGCTTGATTATACCATCCTGCAGGCTCCGATTGCAGGCATTATCGGCAATGTTAGCCTTACCAAAGGCAATTATGTGGCGCCGGGGAGTGAGCCTTTGCTCAGTATTATTCAATTTGACCCCATCAGAGTTGTGTTTGCCATATCAGACAAAGAATATCTTACCGAAATTAAGCAGAACCCTGACGGCAACTTGTTTAACGGCGAAACAATCAGCTTGAAACTTGCCAGCGGTGATATCTATCCCCTGCCCGGTGAATTTGCTTTTGCCGACAATCAGGTCGTAAAAAATACCGATTCAGTTTCGGTGTTTGCCGATTTTGCAAACCCCAACCGCCAGCTTTTGGCCAACTCTTATGTCGACGTATTGGTGGGAAGAAAACTTAGCAATGTTTATCTTATCCGCCAAAACTATGCTACGCTTAATGTCGACGGCGCTTTTGTCAACACTATTCAAAACGGCAAAATCAAAAAAACACCTTTTAACATCATTGGCTATCTCGGCGATTTTTATGTTACCGACACCCAATTCGGCAAGGACGAATATTTGATAATTGACAAGCTGGGGCGGATTGCTCAAGGAACCACCCTAAAACTAAATGTTGTCAAACCCCAAGCGGAGGAAAAATAATGTTTTCCGAGTATTTTATTGATCGCCCGCGGTTTGCCGGTGTTGTCTCCATTGTTTTGGTGTTGCTGGGGGTTTTGGCAATTGTTGTTTTGCCAATATCTCAATACCCAAGCATTACCCCGCCGCAGATTGTGGTTAAGGCAACATACCCCGGTGCCTCGGCCCAGGTGTTGGTTGATACGGTGGCAATCCCGATCGAAAACGCCGTCAACGGAGTGGAAGACATGCTTTATATGTCATCTACCTCTGATGATAACGGATCATACAATCTTACCATCACCTTTAATATCGGGACTGATCCGGATATGGCGCGGGTTAAGGTGCAAAACAGGTTGCAACAGGTTAACTCGCAGTTGCCAGAGATTGTAAACAAGCAAGGCATAGATATTACCTCGCAGATGTCAAACATGTTGGCAATGCTGGTGTTGCGTTCGCCTGATAATACCTATGACGGCTTATATCTGTCAAACTTTGCCTACAACAACGTGCAAAACCCCTTGCTTCGCATCAACGGGATGGGTAGTGCCGATATTTATGGTCCGCAATACTCAATGCGGATTTGGCTTAATCCGGCCAAAATTACCGCGCTTGGCATGAGCAGTAATGATATTATCAACGCGGTTGCCTCGCAAAACGCCCAAGCCTCCATCGGGGCGGTCGGCTCGGCGCCAAGCCCTCAAGACAATCCGATTGTGGTGGCTTTGACGGCCAAGGGGCTTTTGAGTACGGTGGATGATTTTGAAAATATTGTGGTCGCAACATCGCAAAACGGAGGCATCATCCGCCTAAAAGATGTGGCTAGGGTTGAAATAGGGGCCGACAGCTACAACGTGGTTTCGCATTTTGATAATTCGCCGGCGGTTATTATCGCCTTGAGCCAGACGCCAAACTCCAATTCGCTTGATATTATGGATGATGTCAGAAAAGAAATTGAAACCTTAAACAAAACATTTCCTAAAGATATTGAGCTTGGTGTGGCTTATGATTCAACCGAATTTGTGCGCGCCTCAATCGCCAACATCATCGAAACTTTGTTTATTACTTTTTCTTTGGTAGTATTGGTTACCTATGTTTTCTTACAAAAAATTCGCACCACCATTATTCCGCTTATCACTATTCCGGTGTCTTTGATTGCTACTTTTGCGGTAATTTACGTTTTGGGATTTGATATCAATATTTTGACTTTGTTTGCCATGATTTTGGCAATCGGTTTGGTGGTTGATGATGCCATTATTGTGGTGGAACGTGTGGAATATTTGATGGCAAACGAGCATTTGGATGCCAAAGCAGCTTCAATCAAAGCCATGCAACAAATCGGCAGCGCCATTGTGGCAACGACTTTTGTCTTATTATCTATTTTTATTCCGGTGGCTTTGATGGCTGGTATTACCGGCAAAATATATCAGCAATTTGCCGTTACCATTGCAACATCGGTAGTATTTTCGGCCATTAATGCTTTAACCTTAAGCCCGTCGTTATGCTCTATATTTTTACAAGAAAACAAGCAAACCGAGCCGCGCGGATTTTTCAAAAAATTTGATGAATTGGTTGAAGCCGGACGGCAAAGATACCTAAAATCCGTAACATTTTTCTCATCTCGCCTCAAAACCACCGCTTTGACGATTGTGGCGGTAATTTTCTTAATCGCCATTGGTTTCAGGCTTACGCCAAACTCGTTTTTGCCGGAAGAAGATCAAGGAATTATCTTTGCCAACGTGCAACTTGCCAACACCGCAACCATCAACCAAACCAACAATGTTTTGGCCAAGATGGCAGAAAATATTTTGCCAATGAAAGGGGTTAAATATTTTATAGCGGTTGCCGGATATTCAATACTTGGCGGCGGCGGTGAAAATGTGGCGCTTGGCGTGGTGGGGCTTGAAAACTGGAACGAACGCAAAGCCAAAAATCTTTCCATGGAAGCATTGAGCCAAAAACTTATGGCCGAATATGCCGAGAATACCGATGCGCAGATAGACTTTTTTGCCCCGCCGTCAATTCCTGGTATCGGCAATGCCAATGGTCTATCCTTTGAGCTTTTGGCCACAGGCGGAAACATTACCGGACTACAACTTTTTGAGCAGATGGAAAAATTTTTGTATGAGCTCAACAAATCTTCAGACTTGAGTTATGCCTTTAGCACCTACACCGCAGATACACCACATATTTTCCTTGATATCGACCGAACCAAGCTTGAAAGCTACGGTATTACGGTGGCCTCGTTATTTAGTGTCCTAAACAACAATTTGGGCTCAAGTTATATCAACAACATTACCTTGGATGGACAAGTTAACAAAGTTATTGCCCAAGCCGACTATCCGTACCGCAAAAATGTTGAGAACGTGCTTGATCTTTATGTTAAATCAGACAACGGCGGTATTATAAGAATCCGCAATTTTGCTACCACCAAAACCGAAATCTCACCCAAAACTCTTTATCGCTACAATCTTTATACCGCGGCCTCAATTACGGCGCAATCGGCGACAGGGGTTAGCAGCGGAACGGCGATTGATACGGTCAAAAACATTGCTGCCACAATTCTGCCCCAAGACTACAAAATTGCTTGGACGGGTTTGAGCCTGCAAGAGGTTGAAACTAGAGGTCTTGCCATAATCTTAATTATGTTGGCTTTGGTATTTTGTTATTTGTTTTTGGTGGCGCTTTATGAGAGCTGGATGCTGGCGTTTGCGGTGATGTTTTCGACCGTGTTTGCCATTTTGGGAGCCTTAATCGGATTGCATATTATGGACGAGCCTTTGAGTATTTACTCCCAATTGGGGCTGATTATGCTTATCGGTCTGGCGGCCAAAAACGCCATTTTGATTGTGGAATTTACCAAAGAATACCGCGACAATGGTGCTTCTATCCTGGAGGCGGCCGAAAAAGGTGCCGGCGAGAGATTCCGCGCGGTGTTAATGACGGCGCTTACCTTTATTTTGGGTGTGTTTCCGATGATTGTGGCCACAGGTGCCGGGGCTGCAAGCCAGATTGCTATCGGCTCTTCGGTGTTTTTTGGTATGATTGCGGCAACAGCTGTCGGTATCATCTTTATCCCTGCTCTATTTGCCTTGTTTGAACACTTAAAAGAATGGCACCCTTTTAAGATGGGAGAAAAGAGATGAATAAATTTATCCTGTGCAACAGTTTGCTTTTATTATGTGCAGCTTGCAGCGTCGGACCGGACTACAAAAAGCCGCATGATTTTGATGAGGCAAAATTGGCCTCTTATCTTGAGCTTAGACAACAGACAAATTGGAAACCCAACCCAGAATGGTACAAATCTTTTGGCGATGATGACTTAAACAATTTGATTGCAACGGCGCTTGAAAACAGCCCCAATATCAAAACCGCAATTGAAAATATGCACCAGGCCAGATATCAACTTTATATCGACCGAGCCGGTTTTTTGCCAACCTTTGACACCCAAGGCAGCTATAACAAAAGTGATGAGACCCTGGCCGGGATGTTTCCGATAAAAAGCGAATATTATCAACTGGGAGCCGATGCCTCGTGGGAGCTTGATATTTGGGGCGGGCAAAGGCGATTGACCGAAAGTGCGGCGGCCCTGCTTAAAGCGGCGGCGGCTGATTTTGATAATGTCAAAATCTCTTTGACTTCCGAAATTGCATCAAACTACATCAACTGGCGCTTGGCCGAAAAAATGCAGGCCTTAACCGAAAAAAATCTTGAAATGCAGCAAGAAATTTTTGATATCGTAAACTCGCAATACGAAGCCGGACTGGCCGATGATTTGGCATATAAACAGGCGCAATCAATTCTTGACACCACCAAAATGCAATTGCCTGAAATTCGCACCCAAGAAAAGGCTTATCAAAACGCTCTGGCGGTTTTGGTTGGAAAAATGCCTTATGATATTGTAAAAACAAGCTCTCAAATACCTAACAACAAACCATTATTTGAGATGGAAAATCTTGACAAGCTGCCGGTTGAAGTTATTCGCAACCGCCCCGATGTCAGGGCGGCCGAGGAAAAGCTCATTGCGCAAAATGCTCTTATCGGCAAGGCGGTTGCCAATTTGTTTCCGTCGGTTTCTTTAAGTGCTTTTTTGGGCTATCAAAACAAAACACTCTCCCCGATATTCGGGCCGGATTATAATATGTATACTCTATCGGGCGTTGTTAATATGCCGTTGTTGCACTGGGGCGAGCTCATAAATCAGGTTAATTTGCAAAAATCGGCCACCAAACAGGCGTTGGCTACCTATCAGGCAACCTTGCTTACTGCCGTGGCCGATATCAGCAATGCCAAAAAAGCCCTTGTGGAAGATGAGCAGCGCAACCTGTCTGCCAAAGACAGCATGGAGGCAATGCAGGAGATTTTGGATTTGAGCCTTACCAAATATCAAAACGGCTTAATTGACTTTTCCGACCTTTTGAATGCCGAACAAAACAAGCTTTCGGCCGAGCAAGAATATCTAAACAGCAATGCTTCGTTATATCTCGATATTATTAATTTCTACAAAGCCATCGGTGGCGGATTGTCTGCTAGTTATAATAGTCAGGACGGCCAAACGGATGTGAAAGCTGAGGCTGGCGTGCTTTATAAAGATTGATATTGGTAATTTCGGGAATATCGTGAGTACGATACCAATAGCCTTTTTTCTTCATGCAATCTCTATATTTTTGAGGATCCATATCATCATCCTCATAACGAGAGTTGACAATCAACGGTTGAGCTCCGGGATAGGGAACGTAGGTTGCCCATATACCGCGGTCAGAGTTCCAATCAGCTTTGGTGTTGAGTTTGGTCTCTTCAGTATAAAACCAAGAACGAAAATCCGGAATGAATTGGATGGCTTTGGATTCAAGCAGGCATTCGCCGTGATCTCTTGAAAATTTTTCCACTCCGGTATGAGTACGCTCCCAATGATAAACCACCTGCCCAGTACCACCAGTGAAATACGAACAAGAACACAATACCAAACAAAAAAACAAACCCCATTTTTTCATATCAAAAATCCAAATTAGTATAGTTACGGGCCGGCAAAATGCCACGGATGGTGTCTTTAAGCAAATCCTTAAATGACGGACGAGATTTAATCTTGGAATACCATAGTTTGCTAGCAGAAAATTCATCCCATGGAACATCTCCCAAGTAATCAACAATCGAAAAATGAGCTGCAGCCGTAAGATCTGCCAGAGAAAGATTGTCTCCCGCCAGATATTGGCGTTTGTCCAAGAGCCATTCAACATATTCAAGGTGATACCCGATATTGTTCAACCCAACCTTTAAGATTTTAGAATCGGGCGCCAATCCTTTGGCAAAACGCTTGTGGACTTTTTCGGTTACGATGTTGCGGTAAACTTCGCGATAAAATTTGTTATCAAACCAATCTATAAGACGTCTGATTTCGGCCTTTTGTTTAGAAGCCCCAAAAATAAGCGGAATTTCCTGAGACACTTCTTCCAAATATTCGGAAATGGCATAATGACCGATAATTATGTTGCCGTCATTTAAAAACACAGGTAACTCTCCGGCCGGATTAAGCTTGTATAAATCAGCAGATAAATTCCACGGCTCTTCTTCTTTTAAGATGAAGAGCATTCTTTTTTCGCTCATTTGCAGACGTATTTTGCGAGCAAAAGGCGATGTTGTATGATGAACCAATAAAACCATAGCGTTAATGAATATATAATCTCTTTTATTTACCGTCAAGCGTGTTATCTTGGTTTTCCGCCTTTGTTTCTTCAACTTTAACGTTTGGTTCGGAGACCTCGGCAGAGGGCTGCGATACCTTGGCAGAATCTTCTTCCTTATCAAGCCCAAAAGTGGGAGGAACAACACCGGCATATTCGGATTCAAATTGTTTTATAATTTCTTGAAGGTGTTGTTGTAATTTATCTAAATTCTTTTTATCATTAAGATATCTGGTTAAATATTTTGATATCATTTCACGATGGCGCGAGGTTTTGGATACCCCAACAAACATCGGAATATTCCACAAAGTTTGTTTGGCCGGAGCAATTTGATGACGAATCCCCAGCTTTATGGCTTCTAACATGCCGTTGTAGTAACTGGTTATGATATAGTCGGCTTCTTTCTTAAATAATTTTTCAAACATTTGATAAGAAGAATCTACTTCCATCGGCTTAAGTTCTGCAACTTTACGCTCCACAAAATCACTAAAAATTTCATTGCTATTGCGTATCCCTTTTAATTTTTTTAAATCATCGGTTGATTTTATCTCATTAATACGATTGGGTAGCATAAAAACCGTTATTGGGTTACTTAATGCTGCCGGATAAATTAATTCCAATCCCCTAAAAAACTCTGTTTGATAATAGGCTCCGACCATAAAATCAATTTCTCCCTGTCTCACTTTTTGGACCAAATCATCAACGTTGGGCCTATTAAGATTATAGTGCATTTTAAGATTGGCATCTTTTATAAAATCATCAATCATCGGCTGAAATACAGTATGAAAATTGCCGTAAACAACACCTTGAGGATTGTCTACAAAACCAAAAGGGGCATAGTCAATATAGCCAGTTACATAAAGCTCGGTTACTTTTTTGGGATGCTTTTCTTCATAACGGACAAAAGCAAAAGCCCTATATGATATTGCGGCACAAAATAAAGTTATAAAAATTGTGAGCAGTATTTTTTTCATGGTTGCTTTTATCTCCGGGTTTGAATATATTGGAAGTAATTTGTAGATTAATATATTCATATAGAGTTAAAAAATCTTTTATTTTGGAGAAAATTTTAAATTATGGACACCATCGGAGGATATACGCAAACCGAAGTTGCCGGCATGAATGAGGCTGAACTTGAAACAAGAGCTTTGATAAAAGCTGCCTCAGCTCTTAATAAAGTTAAGGAAAACTGGGGAGAATCAAAAGAAGAAATGTTACAAGCTCTTGAACGCAACCGCAAGTTATGGAGTGTTTTGGCCTCGGCCATGAAAGAAGATGATTGTCCACAACCCAACGAGGTAAAACAGAATATTCTTAATCTAGCTTCATTTATTTTTAAGCGTACAATTGACGTTATTGCACACCCTGAGCCGCAAAAGCTCGACATCCTTATTAATATAAATATGAATATTGCTCGCGGTTTGTCGGGTAAGGCCGAATGATATTAAAAAAATTTATTTTTATGAAAAAAGTTATTGACTATCGTTAAATAATATATTATCAATGCTTCCAGTTTGTGGGGGTATGGCGGAACTGGTAGACGCGCTAGACTCAAAATCTTGTGGGTTCATCCCGTGTCAGTTCGAGT
>CASDRW010000071.1 GCA_949283275.1 uncultured Pseudomonadota bacterium | reverse complement strand
CATACATTACTTTTGAGGCAGCTTCAAAGTTTCCGGCATTAAACTGCTGATGAAATGCTTCCTTTTTGTTGCTGTAGCTGGCACATCCCTGCAATAGCAACATAAAAACAAAGAGCAAATATTTTTTCATCAAAACAATCCTAAATTAAAAAGCGATTCTAACTCCGGCCATAATTTGATGACTGTAGGGCTTAATTTTAATATCCGTTCCGGCAATGGTAATGTCGGAATCTGTCATGTTCAAATAGCGATATCCCAAGTCAACATTAATTTTTGGATTAACCGCAACCGAAACACCAGCAGATAAAGAATAAGCAAACGAGGTGCTATCATCGCTGTCATTTATGTAATCTACATCATTAAAAGCAACTCCCAATCCTGCTCCGATATAAGGAGTAACAGGGGAGTTTATATCAAAATCATAGTAAAAATTAGCCATTAAAAGCTGAGCATCGTATTCGATATCTTTGTCTTCAAGGGTATCATTATATGTATACTCAACTTCACCACGCAGGCTGCCTGTTTTAAAATCGACAATCTGGCTTCCGATAGCTGCCGCAACGGCAAAAGAAGTGTCGTCAAACTTTTCACCTTCGGCCTTTACTTTTGCCATATTCGCTCCGCCGCGCAAAGCCACATAAGCGGAATTATCAGAAACCTGAGCCTGGTTTACATAAACAATTCTAACTGCATCACCTGCCTGAGCAGTTCCGGCAATGCAAGTTCCGGCCAAAACAGCCAACAAATATTTTTTCATAAGGATATCCTTTTCTATAGCAACGATTTGAGAATTTGTGCAGCAGATTTTACCATTGCCGGATCAACATCCATGGATTCGCTGGCAGCACATATAGCAGCAACTTCGGCAGCTTTTTTTTCAACATTTGCCGATGTAACCGAACCTGTAGCAATAGCTTTTTTAGCCTCGCTCATCATACAAGTTTGCATTTTAGCTTCTTTGGGATTAGTAATACCATCTAAAGAAAAGGCCAGTGCACTGGTTGCCATCATCATTGCAACAGCCATAACCGATAAAATTTTTGTCATGATTTACTCCTAAGATTTTAGTAGATATATCCGATGTATTTATGTCCTACACCATAAGGCTATAATTGCATTTAAATCTACAAAGTCAACACCTAAAAAAGCCGTCTATGCAAAATCGACAGTTTTTATTTACATACAAATAAGTTTTTGATAGGGGTTTAGTTCTATTTATAACAATTTATAACATCACATAAAAATGGAAGCGTAGCATTTTTGACTATGTCGGGATGCTGATAAAAATCGCGCAAATGTCTGTGTATTTCCATTTGAATCACATTAGGTTTGGCATATTTTCTTAAATATCTGCCGCAAAATCCTTTTATTCCCCTATATTGAGGATGCCCGATAACGGTTTTAAATTTATATTGCGTAGCAATTTTGACTATGTCTTGAATGAAGGGATAATCTTTTCCCTCATACTCGCCAATTCCCAGACAAATATCATAGCCGATATCTTGGTCAAAACCGTGAATATCCAAAAAATAATGCTCTGCCAGATTGTGTTCTGTAACATAGTCCGAAATCAGAGCCTTGTAGGGAGTAAATTTGGTCCTTATCAAAGTTGATACCTGTTTTTCTTCGCCCAAATATTGCACCAAGGCGCCGGTATATAAATCAGCTATTCTTTCCTTTTTGCAAACAAAACTTCGGGTAGCGTGCGGCGCCGATAAAACAAGTTTGGAATGACGATTTACAAACTCAAAAATTTCATGACAACTCTCATCGCCATGCGACAAATTTTGACAAAACCGTTCATTATAAAGTTTTAATCTATCAATTATGGACATCTTTGCCATAAAGCATCCAGTCATAAAGTTTAGATTTCTTGCGTACATTGATATCCATTTCTTCCACACTCATCTTGCTTTCGGTTAGTGTTGGAGTTTCAGAAAACATCGACGTGCCAAGTCCCAAACGATGCCCATCGATTTTAGCACCCATACTCTCGATAATCGTTGGGTAAATATCAAACGGCGTAAAAGTTCTGTTCTTAGTGTTGGTTGCCGCCACTCTTGGGTTGATAAAGACATTAAGCACTTTGCGGTTCATATCTTTGGTAAAGCGCTTGTTCATGGTCAAATGGTCGCCCAAAATTACCACCACAGTATTTTTATAAAAATCTTGTTTTTTCAGCCAGTCAACAAAATCGCCAATTTGCTTATCCGAGCAAGAAACAACGTTTTCAATATTATTATGCGGTCCGTATTTGCGCTCGCAAACATCATCGGAGAATTTGGCCGTGCCATAGTGAGTGTCAAGCGTCATAAGAGTAAAGACAAAAGGCTTGTCTTGTTTGCTCAAATTATTGAGCTCTTCTTTGGCGTAGGCAAAAACTTGTTTATCCAATAGCTTAGTAGTTTTTTCAAACGAAAGTTCGATTCCATCGCGTTCAGCATAAAAATTAGTATCAAGCAAGCGCTGGTTACCGTGTGTTTCCACAAATTTGTTCATTCCGGCAAATTCTCCGTTAGAGCCAATCAGAAAACTTTCCTCATAGCCTTCTTCGCGCAAAATGTCATACAAGCACCATGCCTTGGGAAAAAAACCTTCTTTGGGGTGAAACCAGTTAGGATCGTTAATCGGCAACTGTATCGGCGCGCCGCAGGTTTGAGCAAACAAGGCCGCCTGCGTCCATTGTGTACCGTCAATGCTGTAAGAACCTCCGAGATATTCACTGTCGCTGAAATTGATATTGTCTTTGGCCAGTTTGTGCATATTGGGAATCAAATCAGCCTTAAAATAATCATGCTCCGGTGTTTTGGCATAAGTAGCTTCTATTGATTCGGCAAACAGCAAAATCAAATTTGGTTTGTTTTTCGGAAAAGTTATTTTGGTTTGCTGCGGAATGATGTAGTTTTCCTCATAAAAGTTAGAGGTAACGCTTTTATATTGGTGGAAAGTTATCATATTCCACACGTTCATTCTAAAGAATACAAACACCACGCAGAACAAGAACCAAATAAGGCTTAATTTAATTCTTCTTTTATTAACAAAGTCTCTGAACTTATCCAATATTTTGACATGCAGGTTATATTTTCGGCAAAAAAACAAAGCCAAAACAATTGCAATAATAACACCTGTCATCACCGTGTTTTTCAAAAAGCTCATTACCATACGGATTTCTGATGAGAAAGGCATATTAAGGTGAAACATAATTTGCTCATAAGTAACTTCGCCAAACTTATCAATAACCCAGTTAGCAGAAGAAAACAGCATAAATCCGACAAAAAATATAAGAAGCGCCAGCATATCACACTCCAAAGAAAACAAGTTACGGCTCTTGATTTTAGCCAAATAAAAGCGTTAGTCAAGAGCCATAATTTTTAGAGTTCCCTTATGGTGTCAGTATCAACCAAATCAATATATTTGTTGATATATTTTCTTATTTCGTCAGCATTTTCAACAATTTTGAAGCGTGGATTGCCGTAAAGAATAACCGTTGTTCCTTTATCGTGCAGCTCTCCGATATATTTGAGATTTTTTTCAAAAGACTTTTCGCCCAAAATCACCGATTTAACGTTTAGCCAGTCCATAAATACCTTATAGATTTCCTTAACACCGCGGCGCCCGCCTTTAAGCCTTAGTGTCGGATAGTCGATTCCGGCGTTTAGCGCCCGCAAATATCCATACAAACCATAAACTTGCAATATAATTCGCTTAGGAAAAGGAAACAATTCGGCGATATATTCAATATCGCGCGCTTTATCCACCAGCAAAGTCCAGTCCGGATATTCGTGCAAAAGTTGGGCCACATCATTGGCGTCCATGGCAGTATATTTGCCGTGAATTTTGGTCGCTTTAACCTCAGCCAATGTCATGGGTTCATCACCTCTTTCTGGTTTGCCGGCAGCACGGTTAAACATTTCCCAATCATGCCCGGCAATATAATATCCGTCCGATGTTTTGATAAAATCTATTTCAACAAACTTCATCCCTGACTTAATTGAATCTTCCACCGCTTCTCTTGAGTTGGTATAGACATGCCCATCGATTTGCCCTCCGGCATGAGCAATCAGATGATAATCACCATTATAAAAAGGGTAAGGATTCTTGTCTTTTATATTTTTTAGAGCAGCTTCACCAAATATGATCCACATTCCCAACGCCCAGACGGCACCCAAGGTCACAACAACAGCCACGAATATCTTAATTTTTTTCATAACAACGTCCCTAAAATAAATTAATATCAACGATAAACTATCAAATAATTTTGCGGTGCAAAACCATCAAACACATCTTTATTGTATAAAAAGGTATGTTATATATCACGCCGTTAAATGCTGTTTTTAGGAGAAACATAATGCAATCAGCCTTTGAGTGGCAGCAATTTTTCGGCGCCTTTTTTGTTTTATTTGCAATTATTGACATTCCCGGGTCTTTACCCATAATTATAGCATTGCGTCATAAAGGCAAGATGGTAAAACCGTTTAAAACTGCATCTTTGGCCTTTTGTATGTTTTTGATGTTTTATTTTTTGGGCGAGATGTTTTTAAGCCTTTTTGGTGTAGACACAGCATCTTTTGCCGTTGCCGGTTCGTTGATAATTTTTGTTATGGCCTGCGAGATGATATTAGACATTTCCATCTTCAAAGACACACCGGATTCACCAAAAGACTCAAGTTTCTTCCCGGTTGTTTTTCCGCTTATTGCCGGAGCCGGAGCCTTAACCACCATGTTAGCGATACGTTCGCAATTTTCTCCGGTTAATCTGATAAGTGCCATTGTTGCCAATATGGTTTGTGTTTATGTAATAATCAGCCTTGCGCCCAAAATAGACAAGATTTTAGGCGCCGGTATGCTCTATATGATAAAGAAGTTTTTTGGCATAATATTGCTAACCATATCCATCAAACTGTTTACCAGCAACATTACATTGTTGATTGAAAAAGTTATCAGCAGCCACAACTAAGAATTATTAAAGCAGTTTATGTTCCAAGAAAGAGTAATAGTCAGCTTTGGTAATTATGATATGCTCTTGCAGCTTTATCCCCATCAGCTGACAGGCTTGCTCAATCTTTTTGGTGATATTGATATCATTTCCCGAGGGTTTGGGCGAGCCTGATGGATGATTATGCACCATGATAATACTGGCGGCGTTTTTATTAAGAGCATTTTTAACAACTTCTCTGGGCGAAACGCCAACCGATGACAAGCTTCCCTTTTGCACCAACTCACAACCGATTAGTTTAAGTTTTGCATCCAAATAAAGTACGTGCAACTCTTCCACTTCAGCATAAGCAAAAGCGCTGCGGCAATAATCGATCAGACTATCCATGTTAAGCAACACTGGCATATCATCGGAGGCAAGGTTTTCCCAGCTCAGACGTTTTGCTGCGGCATTAACCAATTTCAACACGGTAACGGCGCTGTCTTTTATTCCGTTTATTTCCCGCAAACGATACTCCGGTGCGCTTATAACATTGGCAAATTTGCCAAATTTTCGCAATAGCTCTTTAGCGATAGGTTTTACGTCTTTTCTTGGAATAGCCAACATCAGCAACAATTCAAGCATTTCATAATCGGGCATATCATTACCTTCGCTTTTAAGAAAGCGCTCGCGCAAGCGTTGACGGTGTCCCAGATAGTCAGGTTTATTTTCGTCCATATCAAGTCCTATTTAGCATAAGGCGGCTTATCCAAACCTTTTGGGGAGTAAGTAAATACCTCAAACCCGTCGTTGGTAACTGCCAAAGAGTGTTCAAATTGGGCCGACAAAGAGCGGTCTTTGGTAACCGCGGTCCAGTTATTAGACAGGATGGTAGCGTCTTTTTTGCCAAAATTAATCATCGGCTCAATCGTAAAGAACATACCTTCTTCCAATTTTGGGCCGGTACCTTTTTTGCCGCAGTGCATGACATTTGGCTCATCATGGAAGATTCTGCCAAGTCCGTGTCCGCAAAACATATCCACCACCGAATATCCGTAGTGGTGAGCGATTTCTTCAATCACCGCGCCGATATCACCGAAGTGCGCCCCTGGTTTTACAGCCTCAATTCCTCGCATCATACATTCATAAGTAACCTCGCACAATCGCCTAGCCTTAACCGAAGGTTTTCCGGCATAATACATTCTGGAGGTATCACCAAACCATCCGTTTAATATGACGGTAACATCAATATTAAGGATTTCCCCATCTAGGAGTTTGCGCTCCTGTGAGGGGATACCGTGGCAAATTTCGTGGTTTATGGAAATACAGGTGCTTTTGGGATATCCGTGATAGCCCAAACAAGCGGGAATTGCCCCATGAGATTGAATAAATTTGCGGCACAAATCATCCAAATATTCGGTAGATACGCCCACCTCGACAAAAGGAGTAATATAATCCAAGCATTCCGCAGCCAATTTACCGGCCTTGCGCATACCTTCAAAATCTTGTTTATCGGTATGAATTACGATTCCGTCTTTGTTTCTGTTTTCTTTACTTTGCGCCGACACGTTAATTTTCCTTACATTACTAGTATAAAATTTCCATTTTTCGGTTTATTTCTATATTGTTTTTATCAACTTTGCAACCATAGCACAAAAAATTTAAACCGTTTTTTGCGGCCTCAAAAAATATGGCGGCTGCCTGAGCATCAAAATTCCAAGCAAATTTGGCGGCCACGCAGTCTTCTCTTTGTGCAATCATCAAAACATAGGTCTCAAAACCTTGCAAGCGGCGTTTTTGCATTTCATCAATCATTTTCATCTCAAAAAAATTGGTTGATTGCGGAAAAACCGCCATACCGTTTTGCTTTTTATAGATCGGTGCCACAAAAACTACAGCCTTTTTTCCTTCTCCCGATGTCAGCTCAAAATCAAGCCCTTTGACATTGTCTTTTTCGTTCAATCTGCGGCAATGTTTATATTCGGCCAAATCCGTCAATATTCCTTTTTTAAATGCCTCTTCAAATAATTGGTAGCGATATCTGGGGTTAACAAAAACCATTCCTTCCGGAGTTTTGATAAAAGATATGTTGTACTTAACAATTCTTTTGGGGCGAGAGGTTTTTTTAAGCAGTAATTTGGTTTTTGGCTTGCACATGTCAACAACATTGGGCGAGCTGCAGAATGTGGGTATTATTTTACCGTTATCAAGTTTTGCATCAACAATAAGTTTGTTATAAACGGCCACAACCTCGGCCTCTAATAACTTATGATTATACTGCAATTTTTTATCACCTGTTTAAAAAATCCATTTTATGTATAAATTAATACACGAGGTCAATCAATTTATCAAGGGATAAAGACGCATGCAAAAAGTTTTTAAATTTATCTATTCTGCGGTTATGGTCATGTTGACAGCCTATATTTGTTCGCAATTTACGCAATTTGGCATATCTTCATGGTACAATGACTTTGCCAAGCCTCCGTTTACGCCGCCTAATGTGGTTTTTCCGATTATGTGGTCAATAATTTATTGTTTGCTTATTATTGCCACCTTCATGGTTCTCATCAAAGCCGAGGCCTTCTATCGCCGCAAAGCGGAAAATATCTTTATAATCCAGCTTATTTTGCAAATTTTGTGGTGCTATACTTTTTTTGCTCAAGGCTATTTGGGCTTGGGGCTTTTGGTCATAATTCTGCTTGATATTGCGGTCTTTAGGCAGATAGTAGTTTATTCTCGCACCAGCAAATTTGCCTCAAGGTTGTTATATCCTTACTATTGGTGGCTGATGTTTGCCACATTCCTAAATGCCATGTTTGTGTATTACGGTGGGCTGATAGTGGTGTTTTAAAGCCGCAAAAAACACTTGCCAGATGTTAAAGATTGCTTTATCAATAATAGGTTAACACTTTTGATAAAGATTTTTGGGATATGGCAATGATAACAGTAAACGAGATAAGAAATACTTTTCTAAAATATTTTGAGAAGAACGGACATAAGATTCTGCCTTCGTCTTCCCTTGTACCCAACAACGACCCGACCTTGATGTTTACCAACTCAGGCATGGTTCAGTTCAAAAATATTTTCACCGGCAATGAAACAGCAGCTTTCAAACGCGCCACCACCTCCCAAAAATCAGTTCGAGCCGGCGGCAAACACAATGATCTGGATTCGGTTGGCTACGATGTCAGACACCACACTTTTTTTGAGATGCTGGGCAACTTTTCTTTTGGCGATTATTTTAAGGACGAGGCCATAGCTTTTGCTTGGGAATTGGTTACCAAAGAGTTTGGTATAGACAAAGACAAATTGGCGGTAACCTATTATCATACCGATGGTGTTTCACGCGATATTTGGCGCAAGGTATCAGGCTTGCCGTCAGATAGGATAATCCCCATTGCCACCAAAGACAATTTTTGGCAAATGGGCGACACCGGCCCTTGCGGCTATTGCTCCGAGATTTTCTATGACCACGGGCCTCAAGTTTGGGGCGGGCTCCCTGGCACGCCTGAGGAAGACGGCGACCGCTGGATTGAGATTTGGAACTTGGTTTTTGACGAGTTTGAGGATTTGCCCGACGGCACGCGTATACCCTTAAAACAGCGTTGTATTGATACCGGCATGGGCTTGGAGCGTATATCGGCCATTTTGCAAGGGGTTCACTCCAACTATGATATCGATATTTTCCAAAATCTGATTAAGGCGATTGCCGATCTAGCCAATTCTGATCCAACCGGGGATTTAAGGTCATCGCACAATGTTATTGCCGATCACTTGCGCGCCATGGCGTTTTTGATTGCCGATGGTGTTTTGCCCTCCAACGAGGGCAGGGGCTATGTCCTGCGCCGTATTATGCGCCGTGCTATGCGCCATGTCCACTTACTTGGTGTTAATGAGCCGATGATATACAAACTTTTGCCCACCTTGCAAAAAGAAATGGGCGAGGCATACCCAGAGCTTTACAAGGCCGAGGCTTTGATTACTGACACCATCAAGACCGAGGAAGAGCGTTTTATCAAAACCATGGAAAAAGGTCTCAAACTTTTGGATGAAGAAACCAAGGATATGTCCTCAGGCGCGGTATTAGACGGTAAAGTTGCGTTTAAGTTATATGACACCTATGGTTTTCCGCTTGATTTGACCCAAGACGCCCTCAAATTGCGCAATATCGAGGTTGACGAAAAAGGCTTTAATGATGCCATGGCCGCGCAAAAAGCCGAGGCCCGCAAAAATTGGGCTGGCTCTGGCGATGCCGGCACCGAAAAAGTCTGGTTTGAGCTGCAAGACAAACTTGGCTCAACCGAGTTTTTGGGTTATACCACCTTGACAACCGATGCTTTGATAACCGCACTAGTTAAAGACGGTCAAGAGGTATCAGAGGTTAGTGAAGGCGAGTTTTGCTTGCTTGCCAATCAAACCCCGTTTTATGCCGAGATGGGCGGTCAGGTAGGAGATATAGGCGTAATTAGGGGGGCTGATTTTGAAGCCGAAGTTTACGACACCAAAAAGAAATGCGACGGGCTTCATGTCCATATGTGCCGGCTGATAAAAGGCAACATCAAGGTTGGTCAAACCGCCACTTTTATAGTTGATGCCAAGACAAGGTTTGCTATTCAAGGCAACCACACTGTAACCCACTTGTTGCACAAAGCCCTGCAGGAGAAATTTGGCGCAAACGTAACCCAGAAAGGTTCTTATGTTGCCGCCGACAGAATGCGTTTTGACATTGCCTATAACAAGCAGATTAGCTTAAACGAGTTGCGCGAGTTGGAAGATAGGGTCGATGAAATGATTCGCGCCAATTACGAGGTTAACACCAAGCTAATGAGCCATGACGAGGCAGTTAAAAGCGGAGCCATGGCATTGTTTGGCGAAAAATATGGCGACGAGGTCAGGGTTGTTAGCGTTGGCGATGGAGTATCGGTTGAGCTTTGCGGGGGCACCCATGTTAAGCATACCGGCGACATTGGTGGTTTTAGCATCTTGTCAGATTCGGCAATTGCCGCCGGTGTAAGGCGTTTGGAGTGCCTAACAGGCATTGGTGCCGCGCGCCATACCAGAGATTTGGAAGACAAGGTTCGCCACATGAGCGCTCTCTTAAAAGTCGGCCCTCAGGATATGGAAGCAAGATTGTCTCAGCTTTTGACCGAGCGCAAAGAGATGGAAGCCAAGATTTTTGAGCTTAAAAAACAGCTTGTAAGCGGAGCCAAGGGCAACGAGGCCGAGTTTGAAGAGGTAAACGGTATCAAGTTTGTAGCCAAAACCTTAAGCGATATTTCGCCCAAAGAGCTCAAAGCGGTGGTTGACGAGTTAAAAGATAAGTATAAAGAAAAATTGGTTGTGGCCTTATTTGCCGTCAATGATGGCAAATCCTCGGTTGTAATCGGGGTTAGCAATGATATCAAAGACAAAATATCCGCGGTAGATTTGGTCAAAAAGATTGCGCCTTTTGTTGGAGCGCAAGGTGGCGGCGGCAGGCCGGATATGGCGCAAACCGGCGGCACCATAACCGATAAGTTTGAAGACGCTATCAGTGAGCTCAAACAAGCTTTGTAAAAAAACATTTCTCCCCTTGGGTTGCCAAGGGGAGTTTTTTTATAAATAAGAAAACCCTTGCCAAAGTAATAAATTTGCTCTAATTTTGATTTTGCCGAGATGAGTTATCTCGGTGGTGTCTGAAAAACATCTCACAAGAAATAAACTCCTCAAAGGGGGAGTGCGTGAAATAAGCATGCTTTTGGCACGACGAATAAACGCGACTGTTCTTGTGCAGTTTTTCAGCTCCTCCGCCTTTGTTTTTTAAACAACGGCGGTTTTGTTTTATCAAACAATTAAGGAGTTTAGAAAATGCAAAATTTTAAATATCTGATGCGCGCTCAAATTGCATCGCAATTAATAGCCATAAGGAAAGAAAAAGGCCTAAGCCTTCAAGATGTTGCCTTGCAAACACCGTTGTCAATGAGCATGATAACCATTATGGAGCAAGGCGGAAACCTAAGCTTCAGCCACTACCTTCGCCTCATTAAGTTTTATGGCAAAAAATTGGAGTTTCGGCTAACCGATATAAAATAACCCTATCCCCGATATTGGCAAGATTCTGCCAAGGTTTTGCAAGCTTTGGTAGTCTTGCTGTATCGGTTTTGCCATCTCGCCTCAGCCTCAAAACACCATTTAATTTGTAGGAGTTAAAAAAGGATAGGCAACAACCATGATATAAGTCAATAAACCCATTATAGAAAACCTTGAATAATAATACCAAATTCCTAAATTTATAAATACGCCCAATATTAGATATTTTTCAGAAGGAATTTTTTTATGAAAGAAATATTGTACTGCCTCTAAAATAAAAAACACAGCAAAAAAAGATACAAAATATATCGTAACCCATTGTGGTAAATCAGGTTTGTTTTTTATTAAGTAAGCTACTCCTGTGCAGGATAATGCCGCTATTCCCACACATAAAGCAACAAATCCGCGCGCCAAAAGGAACTTAAAAATATTAAGTAAAATTCTGGTAGCTTGTTTCAATTTTTCTTTAATCCACGCCATCTCGCCTCAGCCTCAAAATATATAAAATACATACACAATAATATTTCAATAATTTAATATAATCAATATTTATAATTGAAATTTAAATAATCTTCGGCTGATTCAGTAACATTATTTTTTGCTTTATCAATAAATGTGTACATAGTTGGTTGAAGCAAATTGTGCATCAGATTACCATTGCCATAACCGGCTGGGCTATAGTTTAAATTGCGGCTGATTGGTGTTGTAGCAAGATTAGATATCTTACCATTAAAATACCCAAAAGTAGCACCCTGTAGGCGGTCTTTGGCTCCGCCCTCGGCAGTTGCCGCGCCGGCAACTGTTCCGCTCACAGTTGGATTCTGCAAAGCTCTGCCCACATATGACAACCCCGGAACTTTGCCAAATATATTAACATGATTCACCGGTGAGGCCATTGCGCCAACAGCTTGCATTGTTCCAATCAATTTAGGATTCTCTTCTAGCCCTTGCTTTAATATTTGTCGCATATTGTTGCTGCCTTGGGCATATCCACGTTTCATTGCCTCAACAAAGCTTTCACCATTTTTGTTCCATGCCGGAACAAGGCTTGCCAAACCATAACCAACAGCATTCATGGCTCCGTTTATCTCGTCGCTCAAACCAAGGCTAAGTCCATCCATCGCCGCGGCAGACATTTGTTCTGCCGTTTTTAGATAATTGCTATTGCTGTTCTCATTTGCGGTAGTATTTGAGGTCAGATTTTGTTGGTTTCTAAAACTATCAGGCAATGGCGTAGATTGTGTTTCTACGTCTACAATGTCAAAGTCGCTAAATTCATCATCAGATTTTGGCACCATATAATACCATTGGCTTTGTCCCGGTTTGGGATTTTGCCTTTTTATCGGTGTTGAGCCGTTGAAGTAGCCTTCAAGTTCTTTTCGTAAGTCATTCATGTCTTTTCTCCATAAAAAAAGAGGAGTTCTGTTGAACTCCTCAATTGTTTTAAAATAAAAAACCCACAAGTCTTTATCAAACTTGTGGCTATGGGGGACCAATCCACCATAACTACATTTATACACTCACCCGACATCTTTGTCAAGTAGGTGAGAGAACAAAACTTTTGAATAACCTGCTTTTAGTGCTTAACAAATATTGTAATCAGGGCTACAATCTTCGTCAATAAATATGATTTAACCAAGGTTTTCTTGATGGAAGATTTGTTTGCTAAAACCTCAGGCGAAAACTTGCTGCCTGAGTTTAGTGTCAGCGAAATATCGTTTGAAATTAAGCGCTGTGTCGAAACCACCTTTAGCCGTGTTCGGGTCAAAGGCGAGATTTTTGGTGCCAAAAAGGCTGATTCCGGCCATTGGTATCTAACCCTAAAAGACGACAATGCCGCGCTTTCTGCGGTCATTTGGCGCGGGGTTGCCTCGCATCTTACCATCAAACCCGAAGACGGGCTCGAGGTTGTTGCCACCGGCAAAATCACCACCTTTGCCGGCAAATCGTCCTATCAATTGGTGATAGAGGAGATGGAAATCGCCGGTCAGGGCGCCTTGCTCAAACTCCTTGAAGAGCGCAAAAAAGCCTTTGCCGCCGAGGGGTTGTTTGATGCCGCCCACAAAAAGCCTTTGCCGTTTTTGCCCACCACCATTGGGGTAGTTACCTCGGCCTCGGGTGCGGTTATCCGCGATATTATCCACCGTGTTAGGGATAGGTTCCCAACCCATATTTTGCTTATCCCCACTCCGGTTCAAGGCGAGGGTGCCGCCGAGAAAGTGGCGCAAGCCATCAAAGATTTCAACCGCCTTGACGAAATATCGGATTATAAAAAGCCCGATGTCTTGATTGTAGCGCGCGGCGGCGGCAGTTTGGAGGATTTGTGGCCTTTCAACGAGGAATGTGTAATAAGGGCGGTCTATGCCTCGGAAATTCCCATTATCTCGGCGGTTGGGCATGAAACCGACACCATGTTGATTGACTATGTTGCCGACAAACGCGCTCCCACCCCGACCGGTGCGGCAGAGTTTGCCGTTCCGGTAAGAGCGGAATTGCAAACGATGCTCAACACTCTTGATGCAAGGCTCAAAAACGGGATTATTCGCTATTTTAACGAAAAACAAAATATCTTAATCGGGCTTGGTCGCGGTATTCCCAATTTGAGCCAGATTTTGCAGGAAGCAACCCAAAAATTTGATGATCGGATAGAAAGGCTAAAGCTGGCATTTGGCAATGTTATTAAGTATAAGGCCAATCAGGTTATACTTTGCGGGCTCAAGCCTTTTTATATCCAAAACCTGCTTGAAAAAAACATGGAAACCTTGCGCAATCTCGCATCAAGGCTTTCGGCTTCCTCGGTTGAGGCCGTGCTAAACCGAGGTTTTGCTTGGGTAAAAGACGATTTAGGCCAAACAGTTTATACTTTCAGCCAAGCCAAAGAGGCCAAAATACTTGAGATCCGTTTTGCCGACGGTGCGATTACAACCAATCAAGCCTCAAACAATGTTATAACCTCTCACAAGAAAAGGAAAGCAAAAGAAGATGAAAGCCAAATATCTTTGTTTGATATGTAGTTGTTTGTTTGCGGTTCAAAATGCCCAAGCGGTTGAGCTCTGTGGGGCAGTTAAGCAGGGCGAGATTGTGCTTGGCAAAACAGCCCCCGGTGACAAAGTAAGTTATAACGGCGAAGAAATTTTAACCACCAATGATGGCGAGTTTTTGTTGGCTTTCGGGCGTAGTGAAACAGATACGCAAAAGTTGGAGGTGTTAGGTACAGGTCTTGGCGCAAGTACCAGCTATCAATTTGCGGTTGCACCGACTAAGTGGGATATCCAAAACATCAAAGGTGTTCCGCCACGCAAAGTAACTCCGTCAGACTCAGACTTGGAAGCCATTGAATTAGAAGGCAAGGTTGTCAAAGCCGCGGTTAAAGGAGTTTATGACAACATATTTTGGAAATCTGGTTTTATTCGTCCGGTCGAGGGCAGAATTTCGGGCAAATTCGGCGGACAAAGAATACTAAACAATATACCTAAAAACCCGCATCAGGGTATGGATATAGCCGCCAAAGAGGGTACTCCGGTCAAAGCCTCTGCCGATGGCGAGGTTGTCCTGGCCTATCCAGATTTGTTTTATTCCGGCAATGTAATAGTGATTGACCATGGCTTTGGCTTGCAAACGATTTATGCCCATTTGCAGAAAATGGATGTCAAGCGCGGCGACAAAGTTAAACAAGGCGATATCATAGGAGCGGTTGGCAAAACTGGAAGGGTAACCGGTCCGCACTTGCATTGGGGTGCATCTTTGCGCAATGTCAGGTTTAATCCGCAGTCTTTGCTAGATATGAACAATAATCAACAAAAATGTTTTACATTGTAAGGGTTTTTTAATAATATCTCTGCTATAGATGTATCTTATAAGTAGGATAAGAGGTTTTTAACAATGAATGAAGCCAATGGTAAGCAAATTAACTGGGACGCCATAACCTGTCTGATTGTTGATGACGACAAGTTCTCTCGCACCTTTGTCAAAACGGCGCTTTATCAAATCGGTATTAAAAACACCAAAGAAGCGGCTACGGCTCAAGAAGCGGCCGAGATTTTGCGCGGGTTCAAGATAAATGTTGTTTTGCTTGACCAGCAAATGCCCGAAGGTTCCGGGTTGGGGTTGGCCAAAGGTATCAAAGAAGGCACAATCGGCGATGATCCCAATTTGCCGATTATTATGGTAACGATAGACACCAAAGAAAAGACGGTTTTGGAGGCTAAAGCGATAGGTATTCACGAATATTTGGTCAAACCGATATCCCCTCTTGCCCTAAAGAAAAGAATTTGTACCGCCTTTGGCATAAAAGAAAGAGCATAAAAAAGTGAGCACTATCCAAATTTTTTATTTGTCCTTGTTGCAGGGCATAACCGAGTTCTTGCCGGTTAGCTCGTCAGGACATCTGATTTTGTTATCCAAATTTACCTATTTTCCTGATCAAGGCCTGGCTTTGGACGTTGCGGTTCATGTCGGCTCAATATTGGCGGTGATGATTTATTTCTCCGAGACTATATGGGAGATGATAAAAGGTGTTTGGAAGACGCGTTTTATCCCGTCGTTTAGTAACTATGGCGCGCAGGTGTTCTGGCTGATTGTGGTTGGCACCATTCCGGCGGTTATAGCAGGCTTTGCGCTCAAATGCTATGGCATGGAGTGGCTAAGGGATACCCGCATTATTGGTTGGACGATTTTGGGCTATGGTTTGTTGTTGTTTGTGGCTGACAGGTTTTCAATGACCATTCGCGAGATAAAGCACATGGGGGTATTTGATGCGGTTTTGATTGGTTGCGCGCAGTGTTTGGCTTTAATCCCCGGCACATCGCGTTCGGGCATCACCATAACCATGGCGCGTTTTTTGGGGCTTGAGAGGAGAGAAGCGGCCAAATTTTCGATGTTGTTGTCAATACCGGCGATTATTGCCGCGGCGGCATTAACCGGTTTTGAGGTATGGCAGGCAGGCAATATCCAAGAGATTGGCTGGATGTTTGACGGGGTGGTATTTTCATATATTTCATCGATTATTGCCATTTATGTGGTAATGTGGTGGCTAAAGAAGTCGACATTTTTACCATTTGTAATCTACAGAATTATCTTAGGCACAATTTTATTACTTGATTCTTATCAAATAATAAGTATAAATATGTAGCAGAATCTTATTTGCTCTGGTGGCGGAATTGGTAGACGCGCAAGTTTCAGGT
>CASDRW010000070.1 GCA_949283275.1 uncultured Pseudomonadota bacterium | reverse complement strand
CAATACATTGCCGCTGATATAAAAGATTTGCGCAAAAGCGCAGGCCTTTCTTTGGCCGATGTCGCCATGATGACCAATCGGTCCATGGATGTCATCACGGCCATTGAAAAAGGCCGCGACGTTTCTTATGAAAAATATCGCCACCTGCTAAGATTCTATGATAAAAAACTAGAAATAAAAATCATCAATCTCGCTTAACTAAAAATCCTCTCGGAACACCACCGAGGGGATTTTTAGTTTTTTGCTATTTTATAACTCAACCGGCTCAAGCCATGTTGTCTGATTATTTGGCAAATTGGTCTCTATCGAGATATGGCTAAACCAAGAATCTTTAGCCGCTCCGTGCCAATGCTCCACATCAATAGGAATTCTCACCACATTCCCCGGATGCAAAACTCTTATCTCTTTACCTCTTTCCTGATAGCGCCCTTCTCCGGCCAAAACCAACAAAATCTGCCCTCCCGAATGTTTATGCCAATTGGTTTTGGCATCGGGCTCAAAAGTTACATTGCCGATAGAAGAATTCCACACATCATCTTTAGTGCTCAACATCGTCAAATAAGTTTGCCCACTAAAATACTTGCCATAAGGATTCGGATTCCCTTGTTCAAAAATGGTGTCAATTGGTGCTTTTTTCATTTCTTCTGCCTTTACATTAAATACCAACAAAAAACTCAAACCTAGTGCTGCCGTTATACAATACTTCATCTTTTATTCTCCGCTTTAGTTAGATTCGAACATATCATAAAATTTAGAGCATACTCTAAGTCAACCATTTATTTAAACAACTTATCATGCTCTGCCAGCATTTGCGGATATTCACTATAAACATTGGGTTCTCCAACAGCCTTAGCCGTCTGATAATATTTTATTTTAAACTCTATTTTTTTCAAATTTCGCCGCAAAGACTTAATTTCTTCTTCAACTCGTTTTTTTTGATTTATCATCATCTGCATCCGCTCATCAATAGTTTCATCCCCTTTAATTGCCAATGCAAAATAATTTCTGATTTCCTTTAGTGTTAGTCCGGTTTCTTTCAAACATTCAATCATGGCAACGCAGTTCAAATCATTTTCAGAAAACCTGCGCAATCCTGACGAAGATTTGCCAACAGTTGGAAGCAATCCAAGTTTGTCATAATAGCGCAAAGTATATGCGGTTAAGTTAAATTTTTTTGCAACTTGCGATATAGAATAAAACATTATTATCCCCTTTTATAAAAAACTATTGACTTAGAGTATACTCTAAAGATTAAACTCTTTTTGTAAAGAAAAATTTTTGGAGGAAATAAAATGAAATTTGGGATTATATCTCTTTTAACCATTGCTATTTGCTGCTTTTTAGGGTGGAAATTTTATAATAACACCTGGGATAAAACTTTTGCCAAAAGCGATAAAGTCAAAATTAAAAAAATTTCTTTTACCAACCGCTACGGCATCAAACTTGTCGGCGATTTATATATACCCAAAGACCCACAATTATCCAAACTTCCGGCCATTGCCCTCAGCGGCCCTTTTGGCGCGGTAAAAGAGCAATCCTCCGGATTATATGCCCAAACCTTAGCCGAAAACGGCTTTATCACTCTGGCCTTTGACGCCTCATATACCGGAGAAAGCGGCGGCTCTCCTCGCAACGTTGCCTCACCCGACATCAACACCGAAGATTTTAGCGCCGCAGTAGATTACTTAAGCAGTTTGCCTGAAGTAAACCATGATGAAATCGGAATTTTAGGCATTTGCGGATTCGGAGGTTTTGCCCTTAATGCCGCCGCCAACGATCCTCGTATCAAAGCAACTGTCACCGCCACCATGTATGATATGAGCCGTGTCAATGCCAACGGCTATTTTGACTCTATGGACCAAGAACAGCGATACAAACTAAGACAGCAACTAAACGACCAGCGCACCGAGGACTTCAAAAGCGGCAAAAACAAAATTGCTCAAGGTCTTCCTGACAAACTTAGCGGTAATGAACCAGACTTTGTCAAAGATTATTTTGGCTACTACAAAACCAAACGCGGCTTCCACAAAAATTCAATCAATTCAACCGGGGGCTGGAACATGACCTCATCTCTGTCGTTTATTAATATGCCGATTCTATCCTATGCTGCCGAAATAAAATCACCGGTATTGATGATACATGGCGAAAAAGCCCATAGCCGCTACTTTAGCGAAGATGCTTTCAAAAAGCTCGTCGGAGACAACAAAAGATTATTGATTATACCAAATGCCAACCATGTTGATTTGTACGATAACATGGAAAAAATTCCGTTTAACGAAATAATCGAATTTTTTAAAGCTAATTTAAGGTAAAATCAAATGAAATTTTTCAAATATTTATGGTGTGCTGTTTTGCTGTTTTTAGCAACGACGGCCACCGCGGAGGAAACAACAATGGACAGAGCAACAAAAGCCGATAAAATCTTTAGTGAGTTGTTTGCAAGCAAAAGAACCCCTAGTCCGACTGATCCGGAATTTATGGAGATATTGCAACGAAACATCTTTGGCGAGACATTTTTTATCGGCAATCTAACTGCCAAAGACCGCGAGATGTTAACCGTTGTGGCATTAACTTCAATCCAAACCCTGCCGCAACTCAAAGCCCATATTGGTGCGGCGCTCAATGTCGGCAACTCTCCCTTAGAAATAAGAGAGGCGATCTATGGTTGCGCTCCGTTTATCGGCTTTCCCAAAACCTTAAATGCTATTGCCGTGTTTAATGAAGTTGCAACCGAAAGAGGAATAAACTTGCCTTTGGAAGATGCCTCAACCACCACCGAAGAAAATCGCTATACCAAAGGCTTAGCAATTCAAACCAAACTTTACGGAGACGAGGTAAAACAAGCCATGGATTCTCTGCCCCAAGAATACCAACAAGCCGTCCCCGAAATGCTCACCAATTTTTGTTTTGGCGATTTTTATACCCGCAATGGCTTAAGCCTAAAACAACGCGAGTTGTTTTCTTTGGTAATATTAACCTCTATCGGCGCCGAAAAACAACTTCCGGCTCATATCATCGGAGCCCTAAAAGCAGGCAATGATAAAGAAACCTTGCTGGCAGCCATGGTTCAAATAACTCCTTATGTTGGGCTGCCCAATACCCTAACCGCCATCAATTTGATAAAAACAGTCGATATAACAAACTATCAACCCATTTACAAATAAAAATATTTTTAATACTTACTGTAAAGACATATCAATACCCAAAGCCAAAATTTCAGAGACCTTTTATACACATCTGAATTTTTGGCTTTTTCACTTGCGTTTTGACACGATTTTTTATAATCTTTTTATTGCCAAAGGCGCGTTGCCTTGGTGGAGTGTAACGGCTCCTCAAATCAAAAAATCATCTCCTCTATATTGGGGAGCTGGGGAAATAAGGCTTAAGCACGAATAACCCAGACAGTGATTTGACTGTCGTTAACTCCCCGCCTTGTTTTTTAAACAACGGCGGTTTTGTTTTATTAACAAAATAGGAGTTAAAACTGATGAACTTAAAGAAAATTATGCGCAATCAGCTGGCGCCGCAACTTGTTTGTTTGCGCAAAGAAAAGAGCTTGAGCATCCAAGATGTGGCTTTGCAAACCCCGTTGTCAATGAATATGATTACACTTATGGAACAAGGAGCTCCGCTGGCTTGCCGCCACTACCAACGCTTGCTCAAATTTTATGGCAAAGAATTGGCATTTTGTATCAACGATTTGGAATAAAATCATCAATCTCTGTTATACGCCTTTTTTCAAAAAACGAGAGAATAGTTCAGATAGAGTCAAAAATAACAAAAGCCGAAAATCCTAGTGTACATAATAGTACATGAATTTTCGGCTCTTTTTAATTTTTGCGATTAATCAACACAAACAAAGTTCAACCCGTGGCACTTTTCTAAAAGTTCAAGATTTGGAGATTATAGCGTGAAAAACAAATCGGTCGAAATTCTAGTGTACAAATT
>CASDRW010000069.1 GCA_949283275.1 uncultured Pseudomonadota bacterium | reverse complement strand
TCGGTGGTGGCAAGCGGTTTTTCCATTCGGCAATGAATGCCTGTGTTTAAGAAAAACTCACCGACTTCGGCATGGGTTACGGAAGTGGTAACAACGCTTACCGCCTCAACAGAGGCCGCAACTTCTTCCAAAGAAGAAAAAGCTTTGATGCCAAAAGTTTCAGCCGCAGCTTTAGCTGCCTCAGCACAGATATCGTATACGCCGACCAAATCAAAACCGGGCAATGTTTTATATGTCCTCAAGTGATTTTTGCCCATCATTCCGGCGCCGATAACCGCAACTTTAATCGAATTTGTCATAATTTTTTACCTCGAGACTGTTTGTATAAAGTTTATTTTGGTTTACATATATCAATTATTTTGGTAAAAAGCTTTTAAATTCTTGTTACATATTGTTACAGACGCGAGGTATCTTTGATGATGAAAAGATTGGCTTATGTTTTAATGATATCGGGCGGTATAGCCTTGTTGACAGCTTGTACGACAGAAAAAAAATCTTTGGGAATCGCATTGCAAACCAATGATCTGGTCTTTAGCGGCAATCCGGACGCAATCCCCGATAAGGTAAATGTATATACAGCCATGGCCAGAGCTGCCAAATATAATGCAGATACTTCGGCGCAAAATATGTTTAAGAAAATTTACGGCGATAGCTCGGAAACACCGCAAAAGGTGGTTGAAGGAATTTTGTCAGCCGGACAGCCGCAGGATAAACTCTATAATGCAGCAAAAGCTATGGATTTTGCCGATATTTATGCCATGAGTGTTTTGACCGATAATTTGAAGTATATTGAAAATACCATGTATGCCAAATCAGCTCAGAATTTGAGTGTGGCGGCCATAAAATTACATAGAGAGGAAATTTTTGCTCTTAAGCAGATAAAACAAATCGACAGGCTGATGAATCAACAGGGAAAAATACTTAAAAAACTTAATGAAAGAAACCAAAGAGATGATTTGACCTTGCCGGAACTTAATTATCGTAAAAATTTGGAAGTGGCTTTGAATAATTTGGGAGAGATAAAAAAACAGCTTGAGCTTGTTAATTTGGAATATACGCAGCTTATCAAGACATCGGATAAAGATTTGAAACTTGAAGGCAAACGTTTTTATGAATTGGATGATTTTGACAAAGGTTATACACCGGATATTTTCCAAGATTCTGCTGTCAGCAATCGGCGGGAATTTGTGTTGGCTAAGGAAAAATTGGGCGGTTTTAATGCCGCAAAAGCCAGACGTCAGGCCTATGTCGATTATCCGCCGGTAGCAAGGCTTGATATTAACGGGTTGGAAATTGAGGATACCAGGTATGAGGCAGAACTGTTTAACAAGGCTAAAATCGTGACATTTAATTTGCTTGAGGCTATAGAAAAATATCAGAAAGATCCGGCAGATGAAAGATTAAAGCAAAAAGCTTTTGACGAGTTGGCCGCTTTGGTTATGACTCAAGTGGAATTGGCATATAGATTGGTTGAAAAATCGTCATTTGATTTTGAGGCTAATCGATTTGAAATCGTTGAAACCAAAAATGCTATAAGGCAGCTTAATAAAAAGAATAATCTGCCCGATTATGAAAAAATAGATTTGTTGAATAAAGAAATTGAGCAGATAGCTTTGGAGCAAAAAGAAGCGCAGATTTTGGCCGAACGGGCCGCCGCTTTGCGTAATTTGTATTTTTTGGCCGGTTTGTCGCCATTTGATAAAAATATGTTAAAAGGACGGATTAAAGATATTGAGGCGACTTTGCGTAAAGCTTTTAATCAAGATATGGTTACAATGCTTTCGGCCGTTAAAGAACAGGAACGTTGGGATGACGGCGGTAATTCTTGGGCGCACAAAGATAATTGGCTGGAAGAGTTGATTGACGGGGAAAAGCAATCTTATAAGAAATCTGCTTCCAAACCCAAGCCGGTAAAAGAAAAACAGCCCGTAGTATCCGCTAGAGGAAAGACAATGATGCAGCTTGGAGCCTATACGGAGATGGATAATGCAATAGATGACCAGAAGCGTATCAGAAACGGGGTGGCTGCTTTGCAAGGTTATGATATGTTTATTGAAGATGCGGTGGTGAACGGCGAGTTATATCATCGCTTGATGGTTAAGCCTGAACAGGAAAATTTGGCTGAGTTATGTAATCAGGTAATTGAGGCTGGGTTTGATTGTATTTTGAAATAAATTTGTTTGTCAAAAAACAAAATTTGAGTTATGCTGGTGGCAGATGTAATTTAATTTAGGAATATTAATGACGGATGATACTAAACTTGGTTATTTGCGAGAGCGAATAAAAGAAGGGCAAGATATATTTGATAAAGAACTGCAGAAGGAAATTGCCGAAAGCGGAAGTTGGAGTATGGTATCAAAGTCGGTTGCCGGTTCAAAATCTGAGTTTAATGATGATGGTTTGCGGTTTGTCGGCAAAAATTTGGAAAATGGCAAATTTGCTAATGAGAATTTAAAAGGAGCCAATTTCTCGGTAGCCAATTTAACCAGGGTTGATTTTTCGGGTGCTGATTTGCGCGGAGTTGATTTTTCGGGCGCTAATTTGACTGATGCCAATTTGTCGGGCGCTGATTTGTCAGGTGCCATATTATCCGGAACGGTGCTCCATCATACCAATTTTACTAAAGCTAAAATGCATGGTGTTAAGTTGGTTGATGCTGATTTGGAAGATGCAATTCTTTTGGATATTGATATTGACGCAATCGGTTTGGAGGAATTGCAGTCTTTGATTGAATATTTGGCAAAATATTATCCACATAAACTTAATTTGCGCAAACTTAATTTGACTATGCTTAATTTGGCAGCAATTGATTTGAGCCGTTTGGATTTACGAGGAGTGGATTTTACCGGGGTTGATTTTACCGGGGTTAATATTGTCGGGCTTGATTTGAGCGAGTGTATTATTACCCCGCAACAGATTGCACAAGCACTGGGTAGAGAGCCGGGAAAAGAAGAGCTTGCAAGAATATTGGCGCCAAAAAAGAAAAAAGACAAAGGATACGACGGTGTGGACATGACGGAATTGTTCTTGGGAAACGGTAAAGAGTTTGGAGTGCTTGATTTTCAAAAAGACAAAGGTATCAGTATAGAAACATTGTTAAAAGTCGGAAAAAAAGTTTTTGGTAAGGCAGAAAAGCCGGAGATTAAGGATAAAAAGGCTTTGGAAGAGGCTAAAAGTGAACAGGATATGCAAGCAAAATCTCATAATGAGGAATTACGCAAAATAATTGAAGAAAGAAAGCAAAAAGAATTGGCGGCAAGAAAAGCTATGAAGGAAGATGTCGAAAGAGAGCAACAAAAAGATAAAAAAATAAAGCCAAGAGTTATTCCGGTGAGAGGAAATGAAGGACGCTGATGGGGGATAATTTATCCATAAATCAGGAAAAAAGCCGCGTGATGGCATTGAGAAATGCTGCCGCGGTTTTATTAGTTGCTTATTTGAGTTTTTGGTTTTTGTCCGGAATTTGCTTCGGTATTTTAGATGTTGCTTGCAGACTCTATGGTATTAGCCCAATAAAATGTTTTCAGTGTGATTGGGCTAGATTTTTTTATCAACCTTGGTATGTTTTTGAATTGTATGGTAATTGGTGGAATATATTTATTACCAGCATAAGATTAATGAGTTTAAAACCAGTTCTATTTGTACCGTTTATGGTTCCGCTGATTATAATTTTTGTAGTGGTAATGGCTTTTATTGGGCAAAAATATTCTTTTAGGTTGTGGTACGTGCTTAATTATCATTTTGCCAAGCTTAAAGATATTGGGAAAATGGGCTTGAATAAGGAAAAAGGTATAATATTGGGAAAATTGGGCAATGAGATATTAGGGACCAAACCAACGGAATCGGTTTTGTGTGTCGGGGAAATGGGAACCGGAAAGACCTCAAGTGTGGCCATCCCTTCTGTTTTGCAGTCTGATGATGCTTGTATTATTGCCGTTGATATGAGCGGCTTATTGCCTAAGTATACGGCAGGACACAGAGCACGTCTGGGTAAGGTTTTTTATTATAATTGGGATTTGCTTGATGATCCGGAGAAAAAGTTATTTTATCCCAGATGGAATCCTTTAGCCAAAGATAATTTGCCTGCCGAAACTATAGAAAGAGATGCTTATTTGACCAGAATTGCGGGGTATTTAGTCAATGCCGAAGAAGAGGAAAAAAGTGATTATTGGAATGTTTTGGCTCATTGTGTTATTGTTTCGTTGTTGGGATATTGGGTTGCTAAAATAATACAGGCCAAAGCAAATGATTACTTCTTGACCAAAATTATAGAAGGAAAAAAACTTAATCGGGAAGAAAAAGATATTTTATTAAGTTATTATATCGGAATGGCAAAAGGTTATGCTCAAAAAGCTATAGAAAATCTTGAAAATGATACAATTGATAAAAATAATTATTTGCCAATAGGCAGTTGGGCCGGAATTCCCGAACAATGGGAAGGAAAAGAAGCGTGTTTTGCCGGGATTACCGATTGGATGATTTTTAATTATATAGCTTCTCATGACAATAAAACCAAAGATTGGCGCCAGTGGATTGAAAGTTTGTTGCAAGAGGCTGTTTTGTTCGGCTATGGAAAGTCGGTTGTAAACGGACTAAGAAAATTTTTGCTCCTGTCGGCCAAGCAAAGGCAGGTGGCGTTTGCTTATATAATCAAACCTTTTAGAATATTTACCAATCAGACCATAAGAGAAAGAACTAACGGAAATGATTTCAAAATTGAAGATATACGCGGAATTTATGATGAAAAACAAAAAAAATTGAAGCCGGTAACTGTATATTCTATGGCTAATACTCATGCCTCCAAAATTCTTAATCAGATGTTTTTGGATGAGGTTATATATCGTAATTTGTGCTGGAATGAAGCACATAATAAAATGCCCTTAATGCTGGTATTGGATGATGTAGGACATAATCTTAAGTTGAAAAATTTAACGGCGTTGCTTACCAGGGGTGAGGCAAAAAAAATGTCGGTGTTGTTGCTATGTAACAGTTTGAGCCTGGTAGCAAATACTTATAGCCGTGAGGAGCTTGAGTGTTTGGTTATTAATACCGCCTATAAAATAATAAAAGCACCTGATAATCAAAAATTGAGCAGGCAATTGGATAAATTGGCTATATTTGCGACTAAGTCGGTGCAAATTCCCAAAAATAAAAATACTGATTGGAAAAGAAACGGCAAATATTTTGCCAATGCTTATTATTTTCATAAGTTGGCACAGGATTTTAATTTAAATAAAAATCTGCAGATAGACACCAAAAACAATCAGATTGTGCTGGTTGAGGGGTATTATCATCGCCCGATTTTGGCGGATAATATATTTTTTACCGAGGATGAACATTATAGAAAATTGGCCGTCTTAGATGCCGATTATTGTTTGGAAGTTGATAAATTGCGCTTAAAAAATACTTTTATGCTTGAAACACCAAAAATAGCGGAGATATTTAATCAAAAAGATTTGGGAGTTGAGGACTTGGTTGAACTGGATCAGTATATGAATTTGGTGTTTGAGGATGTAAGGTTAAATATTGATGAAGAAGAAAAAAAGGCTAAGGCTAAAGCAAAAGAAGAGGCATCGGTTAGTATTATTGCCAAAGAGATGAAAAAAAATAAGGAAAGCAAAAAAGATTGGTGGCTCAAAGAGGATGCTTTTAAAATTTATGAAAAAGAGGATAAAAATCCGTTTAAGTTGAAAAAATAACTGTTAATTAATGACAAAATCTGTTATTAATTGCTTGAGTATGTGAACGAATCGATAAGTGTCGGTAAATAATGGAAGAAACGCTGTTTTCATCGCAGGTAAAAAGGCCTTTGGCCGATAGATTGCGCCCTAAAACTTTGGAAGAAGTGGTTGGGCAAAATCATGTTATTGGCAAAGATGCACCGCTGGGGCGGATGTTGGCAACGGGAAAGATCGGCTCGTTTATTTTGTGGGGACCTCCGGGGTGCGGCAAAACCACCATTGCCAGGTTGATTGCCGAAAATACCAAGCTTTATTTTGAACAGATATCGGCAGTGTTTTCAGGAGTGGCCGATCTTAAAAGAGTTTTTCAATATGCTAAGGAAAGACGTGCCAATCAAGGTATGGGGACGTTGTTGTTTGTGGATGAAATTCATCGTTTTAATAAGTCGCAACAGGATGGATTTTTGCCTTATGTTGAGGACGGAACAATTATTTTGGTTGGTGCCACGACCGAGAATCCGTCGTTTGAACTTAATGCTGCGTTGTTGTCAAGATGCCAGGTGTTTGTGCTTAATCGTCTTAACGAAGATGATTTTGAAGAGCTTTTGCAAAGAGCCGAAAGAGAAGAAGGACGCAAGCTGCCGGTTGATGAAGAGGCCAGAGAATTTATGAAAGCAACCGCCGACGGCGACGGACGGTATATCCTCAATCTGGCGGAGAGTGTGTGGAATTATGCCAAAGAAGGCGAGGTTTTTGATAAAGACAGCATTGTTAAAATAATCCGCTCGCGGGCTCCGGTATATGACAAGGGCAGAGACGGGCATTATAACCTGATTTCGGCGGTGCATAAATCGTTGCGCGGTTCGGATGTTGATGCCGCTCTTTACTGGGTGGCAAGGATGATAAAATCAGGCGAAGACCCCAAATATATTTTGCGCAGATTGACCAGATTTGCGATTGAAGATGTATCTTTGGCAGAGCCAGGGGCGGTGGTGCAGGCAATTGCCTGCTGGGATACCTATGAAAGGCTTGGTTCGCCGGAGGGGGATTTGGCAATAATGCAATTGGCAGCTTATTTGGCAACGGCGCCAAAGTCGGTCGGAGTATATAAAGCCATGCACAATGCTTTTGAGCTGGCCAAAAAAACCGGCTCTTTGATGCCGCCGAAAAATATCTTAAACGCGCCGACAAAGTTGATGAAACAACTTGGCTACAGCGACGGGTATGAGTACGATCCTGATTGTGAGGACGGTTTTTCGGGGGCAAACTATTTTCCGGACGGAATGAAAAGGGTTAAGCTTTATTATCCGGCAGACAGGGGATTTGAGCGCGAAATTAAAAAGAGAATCGACTATTTTGATAAATTAAGAGCAGAAAAGCAAAAAGCTAAAAATAATAGTTAGGGTGTGAGCACGGATTGAGAAATGACAGGGGTTGCAATAATTAAAGTTAAGCCGGAGGATGACGGAATAAGGCTAAACCGCTGGTTTTTAAAATATTATCCCAATCTTCCGTTGGCAAGGTTGCAAAAATTGCTGCGCACCAAGCAAATTAAAGTTGACGGCAAAAAGGCTGAAACATCACTTAAACTTGTAAGTGGTCAAGAATTGAGAATTCCGCCGATGGATGACAAACCGACAGAGAAAAGCAACAAAGCTGTTTCTAAGAAAGATGAAGAACTGATTAAATCGTTGGTGATTTATAAAGATGAAAACATTATTGTGTTAAACAAACCATCGGGCTTGGCGGTGCAGGGCGGAACCAACACCTTGCATCATGTTGACGGGATGCTTGAGGCGTTGAAGTTTGAAAAAGAAGAGACCCCAAAGTTGGTACATCGAATAGACAAAGAAACATCGGGTATTTTGGTGTTGGCCAGAGACAGAAAAAATGCTGAAGTATTGACAAGAGCATTTAGAGAACGTGATTTGGATAAGACTTATGTGGTTTTGGTTAGGGGATGCCCCAAAAAAATGAGCGGCGAAATTAAAGCCAATTTGCTTAAAATCGGCGAAAAAATGAAGGTTGATAGGGAGGGCAAAAAAGCTGTTACCGAATATCGGGTGTTGGATAAAGTTGCTGAAAAATTTGCCCTGATTGAGGCAAAACCGATGACCGGCAGAACGCATCAGATCAGAGCGCATTTGGAATATTTGGGGACACCGATTGTGGGTGACGACAAGTATTTTGGTG
>CASDRW010000068.1 GCA_949283275.1 uncultured Pseudomonadota bacterium | reverse complement strand
TCCCGCTTGACTTACCCCTTAAGGGGATTTCTTTTTTATTTCCACTTTTCAGGGTACAGATCATTTCAAAAAAGGGGCTTTTTTGGTGTTTCACAAACGCCGGCCTAAAACAGCACCTTAAATCTTAACTCGGTAGTATAACCATAGTCAACCTCTTCATATGATGAATCGGCAAACTGATAATCCAAATATGCACCAAGTGTCATATTATCATTCAAGAAATAGTCCGCCGAGCCTTGCATATATAAAGAGCTGATGTCATCGCTGCCAAACTGGAATTCATAGCGCAGACCGGCATCAAAAGCAAAATTATATTCCAATTTGTGAACACCGGCAAAAGCTGTATAGAACAAATCTCTGTCGGCATCGTCAATATTGCCGTCAACCCCGAAAGACACATAAGGCGTCAACCCGTCTTCCAATTCTTTGGCCAGTTTAACCTCGCCGCGCAGTTCTTTATACCAACGTGTATTGCCATAAGTCTCGCGGATCATTTCTTTGGCCTCTGCGCTGTGCCCATACCAACTGCGGGGGCTAAAGGTATAATAAGAAGCGCCGATTTGCATCATCAAATCATTAAACAAGCGCAAGTTCTTTTTAACACCTAATTCATAATCAAAGTTATGTTCGTTGTTATAGTCTTGGTTGGTCAACCATTTGGTATTAAAACGGTTACCGATATTAACCATCACCGCGGCCTCATTCCCAAAACCGATTAACAATTGCTCTCTTGCAATCAAATCTTCCTTAGCTCCCAAATCTTCAAATTTGGTACGTTTATAGGCTACCGATGTATCAGACAATGTTTCAAAATCGCTCGGCAAATAAAGCGGTGCCGTAATGTCTTCGGCCTGAGCCTTTGTGGCAAACAAAGCCACACCGGCCAACAACGATAACAAAACTTGAGATTTCATGATTATATCTCCTTATCAAATTTCTCATTTATTGCCTGGCATAATAACAAACAAATCTTAATAAATTTATAATTGCGGCATTTTTAAAACTTGCGCTTGAGCATTTTTGCTTTTATTATGGCCGCAATTATAAGGAATTTTTGATAAAATGGTCAAAGTAATCACATTCGGTTGCCGTATCAACGCCTATGAGTCCGAGGTAATCAAAGAAAAACTATCGCACCTTGATGATGTTATAGTTGTCAATACTTGCGCCGTAACTCAAGAGGCCGAGCGCCAGTGCCGCCAATATTTACGCAAACTAAGGCGCGAGAATCCAACCGCCCGTATTGTGGCAACCGGCTGTGCCGCACAGGTTAATCCGCAAAAATTTGCTTCCATGCCAGAGGTTGACGTAGTCTTGGGCAATAAGGAAAAAGCCTCAATAGATAATATATTGTCCCAAAACTTAAGCGAAAAGACCATCGTCGGCGATATTTTTTCTTATGACGGTCATGATGATTTTATCATCACCGGATTCGAGGGGCGTCAGCGTGCCTTTGTCCAGATTCAACAAGGTTGCGATCACCGTTGCACTTATTGCATAGTCCCCTTTGCCCGCGGACACAACCGCTCGGTTCCGGCGCAAGAGATTATCAACCAAATCAAAGAGCTGTTGTCCCAAGGTTTTGCCGAGATATGCCTAACCGGTGTCGATGCCTGCTCCTACAAGCCCTCATTCAGCGGCTTGGTCAAAAAGATTTTAGAGGCGATTCCTCTCATTCCGTCATTGCAATTTGGCTCGCTTGATCCGGCAGCCATAGATGATGAGTTTATTAAGCTGGTAGGAAAATACCCAAATATTGCGCCGCATTTTCATTTTTCGGTTCAGTCCGGCGATAATCTGATTCTAAAGCGGATGAAACGCCGCCACAGCCGCGAGGATGTAATCAATCTTTGCGCCAAAATTCGTGCCGTCAGACCGGAGGCCACTTTTGGCGCCGATTTTATTTGCGGTTTTCCGACCGAAACCAAAGAGCAATTCGAAAACACCGTCAAACTGGTGCAAGAAGCCGACATTACACACTTGCACGTATTTCCCTATTCCGAGCGACCCGGCACTCCGGCCGCGCTAATGCCGCAGGTCGATGTTGAAGAAAGGCGTCGTCGGGCTCATATTTTACGCCAACAAGGGGAGGTAACAAATGATTAATTGGTTTGACAAACTAGCCTCAGGGTTAAAAAAGACCTCGGATAAATTGGGCGGTGGTATCAGCGATATTTTTACCAAGCGCCGTATTGATGCCTCATCATTGGATGATTTGGAAGAGATATTGCTTGAGGCCGATTTAGGCTATCAGGCAACCTCGGAAATAATCAAAAATTTTTCGTCGCGCAAGATTGCCCGCGATGCTTCAAGCGAAGAAGTCAAACAAGCTCTCGGAGACGATATTGCTTCAATATTAGCCCCCTGCGAGCAAAAGTTCGAGCTATCATCCAAGCCGCACGTAATCTTGATGGTAGGTGTCAACGGTGCCGGCAAAACCACCACCATTGGCAAGTTGGCGCATAAACTTAAAGGCAAAAAAATCAGCCTGATTGCCGGCGATACTTTTCGCGCTGCCGCGGTTGAGCAGCTCAAAATCTGGGGCGAGCGCAATCAAGTTCGCGTCTATTCTGCCGCTCAAGGAGCCGATGCCGCAGGTCTTTGTTTCGACGGGCTGACAGAGGCCGTAAAACAAGGCGATGATATTGTGTTTATTGACACCGCAGGCCGCCTGCAAAACAAAACCAACCTAACCGACGAGCTAAAAAAGATTATCCGAGTTATCAAAAAGATTATCCCTGAGGCACCGCAGCATACCCTGTTGTGTCTTGATGCCACCACCGGTCAAAATGCGGTTGACCAAGCCAAGACTTTTAAGGAAATTGCCTCTGTCAACGGGCTTATCATCAACAAGCTTGACGGCACGGCCAAAGGCGGTGTTTTGGTAGCCGTTGCCGAGGCGACCAAGCTTCCGGTATATTACATCGGCTTGGGCGAGGGCATAGACGACCTAAAAGAGTTTAGCGCTCAAGAATTTGCCGCCTCTTTGGTAGGACTGTAAAATAAAAGCCGCTCTTAAGAAAGGGCAGCTTTTATAAAGATTACATATCTTGTTTTTGGGTATATGGTTCAAACACCAGCTCACCGCCGTTGTCGGTAATAAGCACCAAATATTTACCTTGCATTTTATAAGATTTTATTTTTGGCAAGATTTGCAAGAAGTTCTGTTCCGATTCCATAGCTTCTTCGGGTCCCATCATCATAGTTGTAGCCGCCTGAGAAAATTTAATCCCTGATTTTCCGGTTAATTCATAATTTCCCATCATATTATTAATAATTTTACCGCTAAACCTGCCATCCTCGCCCAGATTAAGAATTGTCGGCACATTGTTAAGCGAATCAACCAACTTGTAAGATCCTGGTTTAAGAGTTTCTTGTTCACTACCGCAGGCAGCCAAAAACAATGCAATAGCCAATACCAGTTTTTTCATCTTAACTTTCTCCTATAAAAATTATTCATCATCATCAGACTTTATTCTTATAATATCTGCACCGACGGATTTCAATTTTTCCTCCAATTTTTCGTATCCGCGGTCAAGATGATAAACACGGTTGACAACAGTTTCGCCCTCAGCCACAAGGCCTGCCAAAACAAGGGCAAAAGATGCTCTCAAATCAGTAGCCATCACCGGCGCACCGGATAATTTCTTAACTCCTCTGACAATAGCGGAGGCATGCCCGTGGACATTGATGTTTGCGCCCATACGCAATAATTCCGGTACATGCATAAAACGATTTTCAAAAATTGTTTCGGTAACCATCGAGGCGCCCTCGGCCGTCAGCATCAAAGCCAAAAATTGCGCCTGCAAATCAGTCGGAAACCCGGGGAATGGTTCGGTCATAATATCTTTGCCTACCAAAGTGCAGCCTATAGCGTCAACGATAATTCCGGTAGGAGTTTCCTCAATTTTTACCCCCATATCGCGCAAAACCTGCAACGGCTGGCGCAAAGTTTCAGCTCTGGCGTTAATCAGCTCAATCCTGCCGCGAGTGATTGCCGCCGCCACGGCATAAGATCCGGCCTCAATTCTATCGGCAATAACTTTGTGTACGGTGCCGTGCAAATTTTCAACCCCGTCAATTGTCAAAACCGATGTCCCAATTCCCTCTATCTTACCGCCCATGGCATTAAGCATTTTGGCCAAATCGCCGATTTCCGGCTCTTTGGCGGCGTTTTCAATAACCGTACGCCCATGGGCCAGAACAGCAGCCATCAATATATTGCAAGTTGCCCCGACCGAGGCAATCGGCAAAATAAGATGAGCTCCTTCAAGCCGGCCGTTGCTTTCGGCATAGATATAGCCGTTTTTGATTTCGATTTTGGCGCCCATTTTTTCCAAAGAAGCAAGATGAATGTCCATAGGTCTTGCCCCGATGGCACACCCCCCCGGCAGCGATAATTCGCATTTGCCGTATTTGGCAAGCAACGGCCCCAAGACATAGTAAGAAGCGCGCATTTTCCTGACATAATCATAAGGTGCGGTCAGGCTTTCGATGTTTTTGGTGCGGTAAGAATAGGTTTTGGTGGCGTGTCCGTCCACAAAATCATCAAAAACATTGATCTTGGTACCCAGTTGCTCCAAAAGCGCATTCATCGCTTTGATGTCAGAGAGCATCGGCATATTGGTCAGCGTAACGGTCTCATCAGTCAGAAGCGAGGCGCAGATAAGCGGCAGAGCGGCATTTTTTGCTCCGCTGATAAAAATTTTGCCGTTTAAGATTTTGCCGCCTCTGATTTTAATCTTGTCCATTAGCTTTTTTCTCCTTCAGCATTTGGCGTTTTTTTTGTTGTAGTTTTCGTTTTTCCAAATTTTTTTGCAAAGCTTTCGCCTCGCGGTCAAAGCGAAGCGAGGCGCGGGTTTTTTTGGTGCTTTTGGTATCTTCGGTCATAATTTTCAATCTTCATAAAACACAAATCTCAAAAATTATACACCATAAAAAAGAAAAAAATAGCAAAATAACAAAAAAATCCCTTGATTTTTATTTTTTGGTTTTGTAAGGTGTTTTCCGCAAGGTTGATAAAACCACGCCGCTATAGCTTTGAGGTCAGAGCTTAACCCTTGGTAACGGGATGGCTAAGCGAAAAGTTGCCATTAGGCAAGTTTTCGTCTGTAACATCTCAGAAAACCTTATCGAAAAAGGCAATATAGATATTGCCGCATTGAGATTAGGTTCCTGAGGGGAGTAAGTCCGAGAAGGACTTTAAGAGCCCACCAAAGATATAGCAAAAAACAAAAGATTATTAT
>CASDRW010000067.1 GCA_949283275.1 uncultured Pseudomonadota bacterium | reverse complement strand
CCCTCGCCGGTATGGTTATAGACCACATCTAAAATCACCTCTATACCCTTGGCGTGCATTTTTTTTACCAAGTCTTTTATCTCGTTAATGTCTCCTTGGGATAAATATGACTGCTCGGGGGCAAAAAAACTAAAACTCTCATATCCCCAATAATTATCTATGATATAGCCGCGTTTGTGGCGATTGCTAAAAAAAGCATGTATCGGCAAGAATTCAACAGCCGTAATTCCTAAATGTTTTAAGTAATTAATCGTGGAATCGTCAGTAAAACCGGCAAAAGTTCCTCTCTTGGAATCATTGAGAAAAGGATTTAGTTTGGTGGCACCACGCAGATGCGTCTCATAAATAATGCTTGATGAAAGAGAATAGCCCAACGAAACATCATTTTCCCAATCATAATTGTCATCAACCACCACCGATTTGGGTACATATGGCGCCGAATCAAGCTCAGAAAAAGATAGGTCTTTATCTGCACTATCAATGTCGTAACCAAAAATTGCCTTATTCCAAATCAAGGTACCGACAAGCTTTTTGCCATAGGGGTCTATTAGCAATTTGTTGGGATTAAACCTATAACCTTGTGCCGGATCATAACGCCCGTAAACCCTATAGCCATAGACCAATCCGGGTTTGGCTCCTTCAAGATAGATGTGCCAAATGTTGTTGTCATTTTCTCTAATTACATAGCGGCCTTCTTCTTGCGAACCGCTGTCGTTAAAGATGCATAACTCCACTTTGCTCGCATGAGCCGAAAACAATGCAAAATTTACTCCTTTGCCATCGTAATTCGAACCCAAAGGAAACGCTCTTCCGGAATTTGATTTGAAACGGGACATCTATTCTCCTTAGCGTACTGGTTTTATGACAATTGTCGACAACGGCGGCAAACGCAATGAAATTGAATATGGCTTATAGTTGCACTCTTCAGCTTTGGCCTCCATAAAGCCTTCATTCTTAACCCCGCTTCCCCAGTAGTTTACATCATCACTGTTAAAAATTTCTTGATATTGGCAATCTTCAGGAACACCTATGCGGTAACCTTCTCTTACTACCGGAGTAAAATTGCATACCACAATCAGATAATCTCCGGGATTATATCCTTTGCGCATGTATGAAATTACGCTGTCATCGGCATTGGAATGATCAATCCACTCAAATCCGCGATAGTCAAAATCTTGTTGATATAAAGGAGCATTGCCTTTGTACATCAAATTTAGGTCTCTGACACAATTTTGCAGGCCTTTATACATCGGATAGTCAAGCAAAAACCACCTTAGCCCCTCTTCCGAATTCCACTCGTAGTCTTGGCCAAACTCACAGCCCATGAACAACAATTTTTTCCCCGGATGCGTATACATAAAACCATAATAAGCTCTCAAGTTGGCAAACTTTTGCCATTCATCGCCCGGCATTTTAGACAACATTGAACCCTTGCCATGAACAACCTCGTCATGCGAAATCGGCAACACAAAGTTTTCATTAAATGCATATAGCAAACCAAAGGTCAACATGCCATGATGATATTTGCGATGAACCGGCTCGTGCGAAATATAGCGCAGAGTATCATTCATCCACCCCATATTCCATTTGTAGCCAAATCCAAGTCCCCCCATTGATGTCGGTCGCGACACCATCGGCCATGCGGTCGACTCTTCGGCAAAGGTCATGGCACCATCTGTTTGCGAGTATGCAAGCTCATTCATCCGCCGCAGAAAAGCTATGGCTTCAATATTCTCATTGCCACCATATTGATTGGGAATCCACTCGCCGTTTTTGCGCGAATAGTCCAAATAAAGCATTGAGGCAACAGCATCAACACGTAGCCCATCAATATGATATTCTTTGAGCCAATACAAAGCACTGGCGCACAAGAAATTGGCAACCTCGGCACGACCGTAATTATATATTTTGGTTCCCCAATCGGTGTGTTCTCCTTTGCGCGGATCGGCATGCTCATAAAGATGCGTTCCATCAAACTCATTGAGCCCATGACCGTCTTTGGGGAAATGCGCCGGGACCCAATCCATAATCACCCCAATACCCGCCTGGTGAAATTTATCAATCAAATAACGAAAATCATCCGGCGTGCCAAAACGTGAGGTGGGAGCAAACATACCTATAACCTGATAGCCCCAAGAGCTGTCAAGCGGGTGCTCGGCAACAGGCAAAAACTCAACATGAGTAAACCCCATGTTGACAACATAGGGAATAAGATGATCCGGAAGTTCGCGATAGGTCAAATATTCGTTGCCTTCTTTGCGGCGCCATGATCCTAAATGCACTTCATAAATCGACATCGGTTTGTCAAAAGAATTATGCTCCGAGCGATAATTCATCCACTCGGCATCGTTCCATAAATAGTGATTAATGTCATAGACAATAGATGCTGTGTTGGGCCTTTTTTCAGCATAAAAAGCTACCGGATCGGCTTTAAGGAAAATATCATTGTTTTGTGTCTTAATCTCATATTTATACAGCTCTCCTTCGCCAATGCCGGGGATAAAAATATCCCACACACCGCAAGAAGGATGTTTGCGCATAACATTAACTCTACCATCCCAATTATTAAAGGCCCCAACAACACTTACTCTCTTGGCATTGGGTGCCCAAACCGCAAAACTTACACCTTTAACCCCGTCCATTTCACGAACGTGCGCGCCAAGTTTTTTGTACATTTCAAGATGATTTCCTTCAGCCAAAAGATAAACATCCATATCTCCTAGTGTGGGTAGAAAACGATATGGATCCTCTGCGATATAGTTGTGATCCTGATCATTGGTTATGCGAAATTTATAATCAAAATTATCGGTTGTTCCAAGCTCAATTTGATAGAAACCACGCTCATCAAGCTTGCTCATCTGACCAAGTGATTTGCCTTCTTTGTTCAAGACCTCTATTGATTTTGAATGGGGTTGATAGGTGCGGATAAATACCTCTTTGGATCCTTTGTTTTTGTGAATTCCCAGAACCGCAAAAACATTGCCGTGATCGCCGTTGATAACAGCTTCCATCTCTTCTTTTGATAATAAATTCTGCATGAACATTTCCTTAAATTTAACAACATAATTAACAGGGTTTTGACACTACAAAAACCCCCTATAAGATATCTATAATTTCTAATCTATTTAAATGCAAGCCTTAATTAAAAAAACACATCTTTTTTATATAAAAATTTATGTCAATTTGACCCTATAATCTTTTCCCGTTTTGATTTTTTTTGACAATATTTCCGATTAAGTATTGACGGATAAATTTTTGTATGTATATTAAATAATGTTTATTGAATTTTATTTGGAGTTAGTGATTATGGTAAATAACGAACAAGCTATCAGAGAAGCTGCTTATTATATCTGGCAAAATGCCGGCTGCCCGTCTGGTCAGGATGAGTATTTCTGGTCAATGGCTGTTGAGCAGATCTCTAAGAAATGCAACAAGTCTTCTTGTGCTAAAAAGTCGTCTTCTTCTAAGACTTCTTCTTGTGCTAAAAAGCCTTGTGCTAAAAAATCTTCTGTTAAAAAATCGAAGTAAGTTAAACTGAGTTAGAAGTAGAAAATCTCCGCTCTTTAGCGGAGATTTTTTTTATTTTTTTGAGCCATAATTATATAACCTTTTATATCCTTTTCCCCCTCTGTTCTTAGAACTTTATCCTCGATTTTGAGCATGGCAAAATCATTATTTTGCAGCACTTTTTTTACATAGCTTAGTGTATGCACAAAACGCGATGACGGAGTTAAAAAAAACTCTTTTTGATTAAGGGTATTTTGGGAAATACTAAAGGCAAAAACCCCTTCATTATTTAGCGATTTTTTGATTAATTTTATAACAGAATCCAGCGCACCGAAATAGGTCAAAACATCGGCGGCAACAATAATATCAAAACCAAAATTTTCTTTGCTTAAAAAGCTGATTATATCGTCTTTTATCAATTGCTTGTAGATATTTTTTTTTGATGCTTCGTGCAACATTTTGGCCGATAAATCAACCCCGAAAATATTGCCGCAAAATGATTTTGCCGCCAGATATTTTCCGCATAATCCACTGCCGCACCCAAGGTCGAGAATCCGCATTTTTTTGGAATTTCCGACGGCTGAAAAATGCGCCTCCAAAATATCGGCAATATCCTGCGGGCTTTGGTAATTTAAATTATGCAAAACAGTCTCAAAATCGGGGGCAAAAACATCAAAAAGACTCTCGACATATTTGGTATCGGAACAGGTAAAATTCTTGTCATAAAAAAATGATTTATAGCACTGTTTGGCGATGCCGCTTTCGGGATATTTTTGATACCATTTTTTTAATAACGGCTTGATGAATTCACAGCCTTTTTCATCGGATGTTTCATATATGGTATAGGCCAAATTAAGCTCTTGTTCCTTAGCTCCTTTACTTAGCTCAACAGCAAGAAAAGCCTCGTCTAGAGCCAAATCAAAAACAAAAGTTTTTTGATATGATTGCGCCAAATAATTATGCCACCACGGATTGGAAAAATCATCTTGGATTATGCTTAAAAAATATGGAATCGATGCAGTGAAATCTCCTGTCTCAAAATAGGCTGTGGCCAGATTGGCGCGAGCTGCAAAATGTTTGGAATCCGTCTTTAGAATCCGTTTATAAAGTTTGATTGCTTTATCATATCTTTTTTGTTTGTAAAAATCATTGCCCCATTTTAGCAATACGGGTATTGCCGCGGTCTTAATTTTATACCAAAACTCAAACATCTATTCCTTCTTATCAACTTGTAACCTAATTTCGACATCTTCAATACGTCGATCTTTTATCTGTGATATTTTAATTTGCAGATTTTGATATTGTAGTTTTATATTTTTCTTATTTTGCGGAATGTTTTTCATTAGTGAAAAAAGAAAACCGGAAAATGTGGTATAGCTACTTTGCGGAAATTTTATTTTGATGTTAGCAGCAACTTCTTTCATGCTTGCATAGCCTTTGATCTTCCATATATTATCACCAATTTTACTAACAGCTGGTTCATTTGGAGCAACTAAGTCGTCTTTTAGCTCACCAACCAGTTCTTCCAACAAATCTTTCATGGTAACAATGCCCGAGATACTGCCATATTCATCAACTACAACCGCAAAATGTTTG
>CASDRW010000066.1 GCA_949283275.1 uncultured Pseudomonadota bacterium | reverse complement strand
CGGGAATGGGAAGGCCGAGTGTAAGGCAACATACATACGCTACCTTGAAAGCCAAAGAGTCCAAGAAATCAGCCGAATAATTCTTTTCTCCGCTTTCGGAAAGCAATAGAAGCTCTCCGTACATCGGATAAAAGATTAGCGCCCAAAACATGTGGCTCCACCAATATATGTCGGTGCGAGTCAGGCGCGGATTTGCCTCGCACAAAATCCGGTACACATCTGCCATAGTGTCGTCTCCCAGAAGCTGAACCATTTTGTTAGCCTCTTTGCCCCCGTCTTTTAATAGAGTCATCATCAACCCGTTTATTTGCTTTATCCTAACTTTCGGCTTATGGCAAATGTAAACAATATTCTTTACGCTCTCATACATGGCTTCAGCGATGCTTTTCGGGCAAGCAACATCGACCTTTTCAAATGGAGCGAATAAGGATTCAAGCTTGGCGTTATTTAATATAAAATGCTCTATTGTCTGCTGAAATAGGTTTTTCTTTGTCTTGAAGTGAAACGTGATCAAGGCAAACGGCACTCCCGCGGCATCTGCAATATCTCTTACAGAGGCAGCTTCGTATCCTTTTTGCGCAAATACACTTCCAGCCGCGTTTAGAAGGCGTAAACGCGTTTTCTTCCCGTTTTTATTTTCTTTTTGTTTTATTCTCAATTGCAATAAACTTGTGTTTTGAGTCTAAATGGTCAACAAACAGTTTAAAAAAGACAACAAAAAACGCAGGCAAATTGCGGAAAAAAAGCTGGAAATATAAAAATATGGCCCCCAAACGCATCTCTTTTCTTTCAGATAAAGATTAATGTTGCCGCCGGTCTATGGTATCAATGGATATTTTAAAAGATCTATTGCAAAAAGGAATTGTCTGATTTATAGGTAATTGCTTTACAAAAAAGCATTTCTTTGCGGGATATTTTTGTAGACAGCACGATTGTATTCTTTCTCATCATATTTTATCTGGCTACACAGGTTTGAAAATAATTATCAAAATCCAAAATCTTAAAGGCGCTTAACACAAAAAGCTATTGAAATAAAAATTTAAACTTTTATATCAAAAACGAGATAGCATAGCGCGCTGTTGCTTTTGTTCCAAGCCGGCGTTTTTTTTGAAAACCACAAAAAAGGATCAAATTATGAAAGCCTTAGAATTAAACAGGGCCTTTCTTGAAATAGAAAAGGGGCCAGTTGTGCTAATCACCACAAGCCATAAAAAAATCGACAATGTAATGACAATAAGCTGGATTTCCGTAATAGATTTTACCCCCCGCTTTGCAATTTGTACCGGGCCTTGGAATTATTCATACGAAGCTTTGGTAAAGACAAAAGAATGCGTTATAGCAGTTCCTGGAGTCGATCTGATCGACAGGGTAATAGATGCGGGGAATTTTAGCGGTAGCGACTGCGACAAATTTAAAGTTTGCAAATTTAAGAAATCTCCCGCCAGCAAGGTGTCCGCACCCCTCTTAAGCGAATGTCTATCAAACATTGAATGCAAAGTTGTCGACCATATAAAAAAGCACGACAGGATGTAATATATCGGTTTTTCTATAATGGATTTTGGAGG
>CASDRW010000065.1 GCA_949283275.1 uncultured Pseudomonadota bacterium | reverse complement strand
CTGCTCTTCTGCCAGTGTTGTCTTTCATCGGTTATGGTTAATATTATCCAGTTGGTTATTTGGCTTTGCAAAGCCTTTGCATCCTGCATTTGATTAAATTTACGCAAGATAAAATCAAGCTTACGTAACTTGTCTATTTCAATAACGCTGCTTGCCGATAAGAGTAATTCCGGCTCAACCTTAAAATAAGCTGCTAGTTTCGAAATTTCCGGTGTTATCAGCTCCAAAGATGAATTCTCCATCATCTCCAAGGTTTTAAGAGGAATTTTAGTCTTTGCCGCCAGAGTTTCTAACGACATTTTCTTAAATTTGCGGAAAAAGGCAATTTTGTTACCGGTATTTAAAATATATTCTTCCCAAAGTCCATGGTTTTGAGGCATCAACTCTCTCCTTATAAATATTACCTTTATCTTATATAGGGAATAAATCATGTTGCTGCAACTTTTCGTCGCTAAATAATATTGTATATTTTTCTAATTACCCGTATTCAGTAACTGGGAATAGATAACTTTAGACCTTGCTAAATATGTTTTCGTGTGATTATGTTTACTTAAAATGTTCTCATTTCAAAGGAAATTGCAAAAATCCACAGGTCAACGAGAATATAATTTTGCAACAAATTGAAGATGAATTAAAAAACTTGTCCTTACCCCAAGAAATTATGGGATATCTTAAAACTGATATGGAAAGAATCATTAACAAACAAAATGAAGCCCATAATCGTGAAGTAAAGGCTGTACGTAAACAATATGATGACTGTCAGGATAAAATTAAACGTCTACGCTCTTTGCTTCTTGAAGGACATATTACACCGGAAGAATACCGAGATATGAATGAAGACCTAAAAAAAGAACAATATGAACTTGAAGGGAAATCAGAACTGTTAACAAAAGCGGATGAAAAATTTTCAATTGCAATATCCACAATACTTTCCTTAGGCAATAACGCATATCAAATTTTTCAGAGTTCGAAAGTAGAAACCAAAAGAGAGATTTTACACCTTTTACTTTCGAACTTGAAATTACAAGACCGTAGAATCTCGTATAACCTTAGAAAACCGTTCGATTACATAAGTTCTTTAAACAAAAAAACACCCCCGAAAATCGAGGGTGTTGCGATTGGTGATCCCAACGGGATTACGCAATGCCAAGCATTGCTCGTCACTTTGGCATCTAATTTCGCACTGGTCGCTATCGCTCCCCTGCTCAATAAGATGTTACAAAGAGCTTGCAGACAAAAATGCAAAACCTTTTGCATTTTTGCTTAGCGCTCCCTTGCGGGTTCGAACCCCTGGCGGGATATTTACCAATATCAAAACACCCTCCGCAAGGGAGGGTGTTTTGATATTGGTGATCCCAACGGGATTCGAACCCATATTACCACCGTGAAAGGGTGATGTCCTAACCATTAGACGATGGGACCACTGGTTTGACTTAGGCTTATATACATATATTTTTTTTATCGGTCAAGCTTTTTTTTATTATATGCCGCTTTTTTTAATCTTTAACTTCAAATTGCGGATTTAAAACCTTTATGGCCTCGCTTAAATGTATCAGCTCCAACCCTTTATCCTCCATATTGGGCAACCATTCTTTTAAGGCCTCATAGGTTTGGCTTTTGGGGTGGCCTATGGCTATGGCATAACCGTTTTTCTTGGCCAAACGCTCAACCTGCTTAAGCTGCCCCAAAATATAATTTTTATCATTATTATTATCCAAAAATACATGGCGGTGCGCATAGGCTATTCCAACCAAAGCTGCCGCCTCTTCCGCTCTTGATTTGGCCGAGGTCTTGGAATCCAGAAAATACATATTCCTTTCTTTAAGAACTTCCATAATCACTTTCATCCGCTCTATGTCCTCGGTCAATTTGCTGCCCATATGATTGTTTATTCCCCTAATCTCGGGAAATTTATTCAACATTATCTCAAAATTGCGCCTTATCTCTTCCAAACTCATCTTGGTGGTTAGGACATCGGGGGCTTCCTCAACCTTGCCGGAGGCCTCCATCGGGGTATGGAGCATAATCTCTTGACCTGATGAACGCGAATTTTGCATTTGTGTTTCCAAATTGCTGCCATAACTTAAAAAAGCAACTGTCAGCGGGTATTTAAGACTTGAAATATCTGCCGTGCGCTTGCGGCTTATGCCCATGTCATCAATTATCAAAACAACTTTGGCCGTCTCTCCCCAATACGGCGGTTTGTGGCTGGGAACGGTCTTAAAATCTTTTAACTTGGCATTTTTTACCGTAATCGTCTCATCTATGATATCATCCGGCAACTCTTCTTCATAAAGATGATCCAATAACTGATGCATATCCCCGTTCATTTTGGGGGCGGTATCATATCCGTTGGCCGCAATGACCGATATTTGCTTGCGCAAATTTTCGTCCAGCTCATCGGTATCCATCAGAATAACTTTGGATGATGACGGCGTCTCGGCCATAAAACCTGAGATGGCGCCGCAATCTATATCCTGATTGTTTTGGCAAAATTGCTCATATCCGGAAATACTGTCGTCTTGCGGCTTGATATCCTCTGTTGCGGATATCGTTTGCGGAGATTCTTCGGTTTTGAAATAGGCAAACAACCCCGCCAACACAACCAAAACCACCAAGAGATGAAGCCCCTTGATTAACAGAAACTTTAGTTGTGTCGGCGTTAGTCTCGGCAATGGATTATTCTTTTTTTCTTAAGGTCGGAAAAGCTATTACATCGCGGATAGTGGCCGAATTGGTCAACAAAATGGCCAACCGGTCGATACCCATGCCCATGCCGCCTGTCGGTGGAAGACCGATTTCAAGCGCGTTGACAAAGTCTGCATCAAACATTTGTGCCTCGTCATCTCCTGCTTCGCGCTCGGCAACCTGTGCCTCAAAGCGCTCTTTTTGCTCCAACGGATTGGCAAGCTCGGAATAGGCACAGCCCATTTCCATTCCGCCGATATAGGTATCAAAATGCTCAACCAAACGCGGGTTGGAACGATGTGTCTTGGCCAAAGGCGAAACATCGCGCGGCATATCCATAACATGAATCGGTTGGATGAGCAAATGTTCAACCTTGGCATCAAAAACCTCTTGTACTACCTTGCCCCAGCTGGAACAGGCAGAGGCGTCAACCCCTATGGACGCAGCCATTTTTTTGGCCTCGTCAACATCTTTGGCCAAAAGCAAATCGATACCGGCATGCTCTTTTATCAAATCAATAATCGACTTCTTGGGGAATGGCTTGGATAAATCTATCTCATGCTCGCCATAGGTGATTTTTTTGCTGCCCAAAACCTTTTCAGCCACATAACCAACCATCTCCGATATCAAATCGGCCATATCATTATAGTCGGCATAGGCCATATAGGCCTCAAGAGCCGTAAATTCGGGATTATGATTCTTATCAATGCCTTCGTTGCGGAAATTGCGGCCAATCTCAAAAACGCGGTCAAATCCGCCGACAATCAATCGTTTCAAGAACAACTCCGGGGCAACACGCAAATACAAATCCATATCCAAAGTATTGTGATGGGTGATAAACGGTTTGGCGCTGGCACCGCCCATGATGGTGTGCAATATCGGTGTTTCGACCTCTAAAAACTCGTGGTCTTCAAAATAGCGCCTGATGGCCGATGTTATGGCACAACGCTTGCGATAAACCTCTTTGCTATCGTCATTTACTATAAAATCAACATAACGCTGACGATATCTGGCCTCAACATCGGTAAGCCCATGAAATTTCTCCGGCAGAGCCTGTAATGACTTGGATAT
>CASDRW010000064.1 GCA_949283275.1 uncultured Pseudomonadota bacterium | reverse complement strand
TCGATATTACCATAGACACAAATCGTCTCTTTGCCGGATTGAACAGCATCATACAACTCTTGCGCCGTGGTTACTACCGCACCATTGACTCCGACTTTGGCTTCAACCTCCTCCTTGCTCGGAATTTTTATCAATGTCCCTGCTTGATTGGTGATAGATTGCATTTGCTCCAAAATCGATGTCGCTTTTTCGATACCGACATTAGCCGCCTCAATCGTCTGTATCCCTTGTCCCATACTGTCCAACAATGCGGTCAAATCCGCCGCGCGGTTGGTCAAAGAGCGGGCTTGGTAATAAGAACTGGCATTGTCGATAGCGGAATTTACTTTTTTGCCGGTGGCTAGAATAAGTTGGGTCTTATCCATTTGCGTGGCAATATTTTTTAGGCTCAGCAAATTGCTGCGCATTGAGGCGTTGAGAGTTATATCACTCATCTGACACCTCGCTTTCCAGATACAACAAAACCTTCTGCCAAATTGGTAGCAGAAAGCTCAAAACCCCATAAGGGGCGATGTGTCAATTCTTGCAACAACATCCTGGTTGTATCCTTTAGTTTAGTATACTAAAAACTCGTACGGTTAGCTACTCCCGCACGAGTCTAATTTATCATTTTCTTGGTAAATAAAAAGTTAATTATTCTTAATTAATGCCAAAGCTTCGTCAGAAAATTTTTTCATCTTTTCGACACTTTCTTTTAAGAGTAAACTCTCATCATCGTCAAGTTTGGGGTATAGGACATCGTGTACTCCCCTTTTGCCAATTACTGTCGGCATGGAGATACATACATCTTTAACCCCGGCTACTTCCAAATGATGCGATGAAACCGTGAGAATCGCATACTCGTTGGTGGTTATGGCCTGACAAATCCGGCACAAGGCCCCGGCTATGCCATAAAAAGTCGCCCCTTTGCCATTAATAATTTTATAGGCTGCGTTGCGGACATCATCGTCAATACGCGCTTTGACCTCGTCAGTTATCGGACGGCCAAGTTCTTCACCTAATTTGCGCAAGGGAATCGTTCCGCCATCGCCACCAGACCAACACAAAACCTCGCTGTCGCCATGCTCGCCCAAAACATTGGCGTGAATCGATTTGGGCGAAACCCCCAGATGATAGCCAAGGTCGGTGCGGAATCGGGCTGTGTCCAAAACCGTGCCGCTGCCGATTACCCTTTCTTTGGGAAAACCCGAAAGTTTTAGAGCAACCTCGGTCATGACATCTACCGGATTGGTGGCAATAACCAATGTGGTGTCGGGGGCATTGGCTACAATCTGCGGAATTATGGAGGCAAAAATTTTGACATTGCGCTCTAACAAATCTGTTCGGGTCTCGCCGGGTTTTTGATTGGCTCCGGCGGTAACTATTACTACCTCGCAACCACATAAGTCTTTGTAATCTCCGGATTTAACCTTGTTGGCATAGGCAAAAGGTGCCGCATGGGCTATATCGGCCGCCTCTGCCCAAGCCCTGTCTTTATTCATGTCAATCAAAGTTATTTTGCGGGCAACTCCCCTCATTATCAGGGCAAATGCCGTGGCCGAACCAACAGCTCCGGCTCCTATTATTCCTACCTGCATATTATCTTTCTCCTTTGTTGTTTTTTTGTTTTATGTAACCGCAAAAGCAAAAAAAACAACCCCCAATTATCACCATGGGGGTTGTTTATAAGAAATTTATTTACTCTTCAACGATGGTTTCGTCCTCGTCGGCTGTTGCCGCAGGGTTTTCTTCAACAACCTCAACTGCCTCTTCAACAACCTCTTCAACTGGCGCCGCAACTGGTTCTGCAACCGGTTCTTCGTCAACTACAACAATTTCTTCCTCCGCGGCAATATCTGATGCTGGCATAGCTGCTTCGCTCTCAACAGCAACCGTCTCTTCTGCTACTACCGGGGCTTGCTGATTGTCTTGCAACAAAGCAGCCAAGCCAAGTAAAATTACCAAAACAACAATTATGTAAATCAGTTTTTTCATATCTTCTAAGCTCCTTGTTAAATTACTGTTTTTAAATTAAGCATTGTGTCTGGCTTTGTCAATATTATTTAATGCTTATTAAGTGTTTTTAATCCGGCAAAAAATAAAAAATTATTTTATACCCTTGTATTTTTTGTTTTAATTTCAATTAGTTAGCCTGGGAACAGCTCTCTTATTGTGCGTTTTTTTTAAATAATGCTTGTCAAATTAAATAAAATAGTGCTAACTAGGAGCGAACGACCTTGTGAAAGGTTTGGTTAATTGTTTTAATTTTTTTGAGGTTTACATTATGACTGATACAGCAAATCGCGTTAAGAAAATCGTTGCAGAGCATCTTGGCGTTGAAGAATCTAAAGTTACTGAAAACGCCAGCTTTATTGACGATTTGGGCGCAGATAGTTTGGATACAGTAGAATTGGTTATGGCTTTTGAGGAAGAGTTCGGTTGCGAAATTCCTGATGATGCCGCCGAGAAAATTCTGACTGTTAAAGATGCTATTGACTATCTTTCAAAGAATGCTTAAGTCTGAATGGCTTTAGGAAAGTTAATGAAACTCGCTTGATTATTGGTTAAGCGGGTTTCATTGGTTTATGAGGCTTTATAAATGAGACGAATCGTTGTTACTGGTATGGGTGTTGTCTCACCTTTGGGATGTGATGTCGAAAAGGTGTGGCAGAATCTGCTTGCCGGTAAATCGGGAATCCGCAAAATCGAAGGAATTGAGCTTAAGGATATTCCGGTTACAATTGCCGGAACCGTTAAATGGGGCGAGGATGAAAACCAATTTAATCCGCTTAAATATGTCAGCGCTAAAGAAATTAAACGGCTTGATAAATTCGTCCTCTATGGTATGGCCGCCGGAAGCGATGCTTTGGAAGATGCCGGATGGAATCCGTCTAATGTATCTGAAAGCGAAAAAGAACGCGCTGGCATTCTTATCGGCTCAGGATTTGGCGGTTTGCAAACCCTTTATGACATGGCAATGAGTTTTGAAGAAAACGGAATGAAAAAGCTTTCGCCTTTCTTTATTCCGGCTTGTCTTATCAATATGATTGCCGGCAATTTGTCTATAAAATATCAAATAAAAGGCCCTAATTTGGCTAATGTTACCGCCTGCTCTACCGGAAATCACGCCATCGGCGAGGCCGCGCGTATCATTGCCGATGATGATGCCGATATTATGCTTGCCGGCGGGGCAGAATCGGTGATTAATGTGTTGGGGTTGTCAGGTTTTGCCAAAATGCACGCCATAACAGCTGATTTTAATAACGAGCCGGAAAAAGCTTCAAGACCTTGGGATAAAAAACGCAGCGGCTTTGTTATGAGTGAGGGCGCTGCCGCTTTGGTGTTGGAAGAGCTTGAACATGCAAAAAAACGCGGCGCTAAAATATATGCCGAATTGGTGGGATACGGCTTGTCGGGCGATGCTTATCATATTACCGCACCATCCGGCGAGGGGGCGTTGCGCGCCATGAAAATGGCAGTTAAAAAAGCTCAAAAAGCAGGAATCGGGCTTGAAGATATCGGCTATATCAATGCTCACGGAACATCGACCCCGCTTGGCGATATTAGCGAAGCAAACGCCGTAAGAGAACTGTTTGGCAAATATGTTGATAATGTGTCCATGTCTTCAACCAAATCGGCAACCGGACACTTGCTGGGGGCCGCCGGTGCAATTGAGGCAATATTTGCCATCTTGGCAATTAGGGATCAAATATGCCCGCCAACACTTAATTTGGAAGATGTTGATGACGAGGCCAAAGGGCTTGATTTGGTGCCGCTTAAGGCCAAACGACGCAACATCAAAGCCGCCATGTCAAACTCTTTTGGCTTTGGCGGTACAAACTCTTGTTTAATTATCAAAAAGTATGAATAAAAATTATGCTTAGAAAACTGTTAATTTTAGGACTGGTTGTAATACTACTTGTCGGTTGGCAGATCAGAAATTTTGTATATCAGCCGCAAATAATACGTGGTGAAAATAATATAATAATCAATAAAGGTGCCTCTACCGCCTCGGTGGCAAATGAGCTTGCCAATGCCGGCATTATTGACAAGCCGCTGTTGTTTAGGCTGGCGGCCAGAATATCGGGTATGGATAAAAAACTTAAGGCCGGAGAATATGTTTTTGATAGCCCGATTTCGATGTATCAAGTAATTCAAAAAATTGCCAATGGCGAGGTTTCTTATCGCAAGATTACTCTGCCGGAAGGCCTGACTACCCAACAAATGCTTGAATTAATCGAGGGTGAGAAAATGCTCTCGGGTGAGATTACCATGACGGTTAAGGAAGGTGAGCTTTTGCCAGAGACTTATACCTTTACGCGAGGCGACAGCAAAAACAGCATTGTTTTACAAGCCAAACTGGCGATGCTTGAGACTATTAACCAAGCCTGGGACAACAAACAAGACGAGTTGCCGATTAAAAATAAAAAAGAAATGTTGATTTTGGCTTCCATAATCGAAAAAGAAACCGCGATTGATGCCGAAAGAGGCTTGGTGGCCTCGGTCTTTGTTAATCGGTTGCTAAAAGGAATGAAACTGCAAACCGACCCTACGGTGATTTATGCCCTGACCAACGGTAAAACCGCTTTGGGACGAGCTTTGAGCCGAAAAGATTTGCAAATTGACAGCCCGTTTAATACTTATAAATACTACGGACTGCCGCCAACGCCTATTTGCAATCCCGGAAAAGCCTCAATTGAGGCGGCGGCGAATCCCGAATTTAGCGACTTTTTGTTCTTTGTTGCCGACGGTAAAGGCGGGCATAACTTTGCCTCGTCACTTAAACAACACAACAATAATGTCAAAAATTGGAAAAAGAATAAAAAATAATGCTTGCTTATTTGCGCGCCAAGCCATAAGATTTTTGCAAACATTAATTATTAATTCTTTAAGCCTATGGATATAAAAACATTAACAAAATTACTAAGAGATTTTCAAAGATCTCTCGGCTTGAGGGAGATTAATATTCATTCTCCTTACAGTAAACGAAATTTGCGTCCGCATATGGATGCAAGACAAAAAAGAATGGCTAACTATCGAAAAAAATTTTTTCGCCATGAACAGCACAAATAACAGAAGAAGTGAGCTTTTGGCCTTGGTTGAATCCCTAGTAGGGTATCAAATCGATGAAAATACTCCGCTGTCTGACTTGCCGCTTGATTGCGACAGTAATGATTTTGCCGTGGTATTTGGCAACTGGGCCGATGTCAGCATCTATACCTGCCAAAATGCCTTGCTTAATTCACAAACTGTCGGTGATTTTATCGAAAAGTTAGTGCAGGATTAAAATCTATGAAGCTTACCCCCTTGAAAAAAGGCGGTGAGCTTTTTTTATGCCTGGCCTAAGGTTTCCATCATCATCGGATATAGAGCATCTTGTGGCGACATGCCTTTGGTCAATACCACTTTAAACACCGGATAAATCCGCTCGCACTCTTTGATGGCAATATCTATCATCTGGGCAATTTTGTGCTCAAAAAACTCTTCGCCATAATTTAGAAATACCGAATGCTTAAATACCGGCATATTTTGCTCGGTCCAATAAGAAAAATGTCCAACCCATAAATTCTCGTTTACCAAAGCCAACAATTCAAAAATCTTGCTGCGGTCTTCAAGTCGGTTTTCAATATCCATAAGACATGACATATGCAGACATTTCATCGATGATTCCCAGGCAAAAAACAATAACATATTATTCCATTTGCCTTGTACTTCAACTACGATTTCGTCTTGACTGCGGCGTTCTAACTCAAATGAGCGCGAAGCAAAAATATTTTCCACCATATCTATCGGATTGGTGAGGGAGGCTAAGTTCTGAGCCGGTTGCATTCTTGTATTCTCCAAAAAACTTTGTAAATTAAATATGTTTTTAGCTTGCATTGCCAATATTTCAAAAGCAACTTTCGAGTCGCAGTTGTCCACCATATTTGCCGTTGTGGATAAAATCTTTTATAAAATTTACCTAAAAAACAAGATGTTAGCTTTTTAGATTTTTTTTTATTTTTTTATATGTGGATATATTGGCGCAAATTAATTATTCTTTAAGCAAATTTAAATTTTAGGATTTGATTGGTCATGATTGGTTTGGATTATCCGCAAATTTCTCCTGTTGCTTTGAGCTTGGGCGTGTTTGATATTCGCTGGTATTCGTTGGCTTATCTTGTTGGTATTATTGCCGCTTGGTGGTTAATAATTAAAAACAACGCCAAATACAAACTGGGATACAGCAAACAAAATATTGAAGATTTGGCGTTTTATGTGACACTCGGTATTATTATCGGCGGAAGACTAGGATATGCTACGTTTTATGGCGGGGAGGAGATGTGGCTTAAACCATGGCGCTTGCTTGAATTGTGGAAGGGCGGAATGTCTTTTCACGGCGGTATATTGGGCGTTATTGCTGCCGTATGGTTATATGCGTGCAAATTTAATTTTAGGTTTTTGGCGATTACCGATTTGGTGGCTCTTTATGCCCCGATAGGTATGTTTTTGGGAAGAATCGCCAATTTTGTTAATGATGAGCTGTGGGGCAGAGTTACAGATGTGCCTTGGGCCATAAGGTTTCCAAACGGCGGTTTTTTGCCTAGACACCCGTCCCAGCTTTATGAGGCTTTTTTTGAGGGAATTGTTCTCTTTATTCTATTAAACTGGCTGTGGCGTTATAAAAAAATACGCACAAACCACGGTGTTACCTCGGCATTGTTTATCATATTCTACGGAACATTCAGAATATTGATGGAGCAATTTAGAGAACCCGATGCTCAACTCGGTTTCTTTTTCGGCGGTGTTACGATGGGGCAAATGCTTTCCGTTCCGTTTATTGTTGTCGGGATGGTGGTTTTGGCTCTTAATTTGAGGAAAAATTAAGCTCTTGATGTTACATTGTGGCTAAATTTTAGTGTTTTGCGCATGGCTTCATCAGCTCTTCTCAAGACCTCTACCGCACCGATATCACTACGCTTTTTCTCAGCAACGCTACCTGATACCGTCAGTTTTATCGGTTTGGTCTTGGATGAATAAGCAAAACTTAAACTCGCTATCTTGCGTCTTATCTCTTCGGATTTGGCAAAGGCCTCTTTCTCATCAAATTTTTTATAAATTATAATGAACTCGTCTGCTTGATAACGGTAACAAACATCTTCTTGTATCATTTCTTCTATAATTTCTGATATCATAACAGTTATGGTATCAAGATGGCGCCTACCTATGCTTACGGCTAATTTATCATAATTGTCGATACTGATAATATTGAGACTGTATTTGAGCGGAAAATGCTTTGAATGCAACAAGTATGAATTTCGGCTATAGGTACCGGTAAGCTCATCGTAATAATGACAATAAACCAAATTATAAACCAGATAAATCAATAAAATAAGCTGCGCCATACAGAAAAATACGCTAACCCCGGACGGCGTGTCGCAATAATAACAACCCAAAGCAACACTTAGGCTTGCAAATAAAATACTGTAGTCAAACAATTTGCCTTTTTTGACGGCTTTTATAAAAGATATTATAACCAATGTCCCGAAAAGCAAAATAGCTACAATATTATATTCGGCATAATAAAAAGCCAATGACCAGCCATAGCGCCCCAAAAATTCGCCTATGGTATACTCAAGCGCCAAAATTATCAGAATAACAATCGACTGATAACAAAAAAAACGTTTTTGCCGATAATAATAAAAAAACAGCAAATTAGCCGGTATAATTACACTAAGGTTGTCATACCATACCGTTGTTTTAATCTCCTGGCCAAAACGGTTTTTTAGATAGTTGAGCAACAAATAGCCCAAAAAAACTGTTATCATAAAAAAAAGCGGCCGACTTTGGTTAAAGTTAAGCAAAATGACCAAAGCCGCTAAACTCAGCGCATAAAAGCTCCAATGAAAAACCGATGCCGTCGAAAATTCAAACTCGCCTTGCGACAAAAAGGCAAACAATCCAAACGAAAAAATAAATGCCGGGCAAAGCATATTACTAATCAATGGCAAATATCTTTCCAATGTCTGATGTAGACGCAATTTGTACCCTCTTGTGGCTAACTATTAAACTTGGTTAGAATATTAGCAAAAAAAAGTTAAATTTTGTTTACGCATTTGATGATTGAACTGTCGCCATAGGAATAAAATCGATATTTTTGCTCTATGGCGTGAGCATAGGCTTTTTGCATCCGTTCTAATCCGGCAACCGCACTGACCAACATAAATAAAGTCGACTTTGGAAGATGAAAATTAGTGATTAATAAATCAAGCGCTTTGAACTTATATCCCGGTGTTATAAAAATATCGGTTTCCCCAACAAAGGGATGGACAATTCCTTTGTCATCAGCCGCTGTTTCCAAAAGCCGCAATGATGTTGTTCCGACTGCTATTATTCTTTTGCCGTTGCGCCTGGCTTGATTGATTGCCTCTGCCGCCTCAGGTGTAATGATACCGTATTCGGCGTGCATTTTGTGGTCTTTGGTATCTTCGCTTTTTACCGGCAGAAAAGTTCCGGCGCCGACATGCAAAGTTAAAAACACCTGTTTTACCCCCTTGGCTTTAATTTTTTGCAAAATATCGGTAGTAAAATGCAATCCTGCCGTCGGGGCAGCAACAGCACCTTCATGAGCGGCATATACGGTTTGGTAGTTTTCCTTATCGTCAAATTTTTGCCAGAGCTTATCGCCGCTTGGACGATCCCTCTTTATATATGGCGGCAACGGCATAAAACCAAATTCTTGCAAATATTGATTAAGCTCTTCTCCGTTGCAATTAAAGCGTAACAATACACCATCTTCACTGCTTTTTTCAATGACCGTGGCCGAAAACGGCGATTGAGCGGCTGTGGTTTTTTCATTATAAAACGAAATGATATCCCCTTCTCTTAAACGCTTGGAATTTTTGACAAATGACCACCATGAAAGTCCATCTACCGGATGATAGAGCGTAATCTCCACCAATGCCTCTCCTTTTTGCGCATAGAGCCGTGCCGGAATAACTTTAGTGTCGTTGCAGACCAAAACATCCCCCTCATTTAATAAATCGGGCAAATCGCTGAAATGACGGTCGGTTATTTGGTCTTCGACCGAAAGATCCAACAATCTTGAAGCATGGCGTGGCGTAACCGGCTGTGAAGCTATAAGCTCACGTGGAAGATTGTAGTCAAACATATCTACTTTCATGGTTTAATCCCCAAGGTGTTAAAATTTTATGTTTTTGTCTTATAGTACAAAGCTTATTTTTAAGCAACCATTTTTATATCTTTTGATTGTCGCTACTTTTAGCTTGCGTGTAAAAAATTTTTATACTATAAGTATAAATAGTGAAATTTCTAAGGAACAGATATGATAACCAAAAGAAATTTAAAAAGCCTAGAAGGACTATTGTTACTTATTCTTTTGTTTAAAACCCGCAGCAAACGTCAAGCAGCCTCTAAGGCCTGTATTTCGATTGATACTTTTACCAAATATATTGCTTTTTTGGAGGCCGATTTGGGCGTTAAGTTGCTTTTGGGCTCTCATAATTGCGAGCTTACCGATAAAGCTAAAGAGCTGGTTCATAAAATACAACCGATATATGCCGGTAATTGGCTACCGGAAAAAAAAGACTTTAATCTGTTAAACTTGAAAAATCTGCGCAGCGTGTTTTATCTTAAAGCTGTTTCGATATACGGCAATAAACGCAATGCCTCGCAAACTTTGGCCGCTTCTGTTGAGACCATAAACGGATATATTAAATATTTGGAAAAAACGCTTGGCTTGACAATTATGAAAACTGACAATCACGGCTCTTATCCTACCGTAAGCGGCAGAAAAATACTGCTTGAAGCCGACCAACTCTTGGATATGATTAATTACCTAAAAAAAATACGCCAGCTTAACAAAGATAAAAAAATAAGGCTTGCTTTGGCCAGAGAGATTGATGCTGCCATTGTAACCGTTACAGATATTAGTACCAAGCAAGATATTATGACTTTTGCCGATGATCCTAACCTGCATGCCGAGGACTGGGATATCGCCATTACCTATTCTGAACCGGCAGCTGCCGACTTGGTAACCATTTGTCGATATAACATACCTTGCGGATTTTTTGCCAGTCGGGAATATCTTAACAAATTCGGTCGCCCAAAGGATTTGGACGATATGCAGCATAACCACCGTATTCTTGACGGAAGTTCCAGACCATACGCTGATAAAAAATATCGCAATTTGCTGCAAAACTGCGATATTATTTGCCCGATTAACAGCGTAAATATTATTTTGACTGATATGGCTTGTAATGGTGCCGGTATTTGCATCGTTCCGCTTACAATTGCCAAAGATAATTTGGTGTATTTGGATAATTTGCCTTGTGAATCAACCGCAACTTTATATTTATCGGTTCATAAAGACATTAAGGATTTGCCTCTATTTAAGGTGGCTCTCAACAAATATAATGATTTGCTTAATCATATGCCTTACTCAGATAACTCTGGCAATTGTCAAGTTGTCAATTGATTTTGGGTGTGCTTTTCTTATGGTTAAGGCGCATTCTTTGATGGTGCTGCCGGTGGTTAAAACGTCATCTACAAGTAATACTCTTTTGCCTTTTATCTTTTCGCTATTTTTTAACAAAAAAGCCCCTTTAACATTATTCAGCCGCTCAAAACCGCTGCATTCTACCTGCGGACGTGTCATTTTGCACTTTATCAACGTATTATAACAAACTTTGATTCCCGTAAGACGGCTCAGCTCCTTGGCCAACAACGCCGACTGATTGTATTTGCGTTTTAATATTCTGGTATAATGAAGCGGCACCGGAATAATAACATCAACCCCTGAGGCAAATATGTCCTTACCCGCAACATACATCATCTTGGCCAAAACAGAGGCTAAATCCGTGCGATCATGAAATTTAAGATTAAGAATAAGTTTCTGCGCAATACTATCATAGGAACAGGCCGACCGCGAAAAACGAAACAGTCGTCTTGGATGCGCCAAACAATTGCCACAAATTTTATGCCCTTTTTTATCAATAAAACTGCTGTGCGGCTGACCGCAGCGATAACAAATCGAATCGGACAGAAAATCAATATCTTCAATGCATTTATCGCAAATGCCTTTATCGATTGATAAGACTTCGCCGCAAACCGCGCAACGCGGCGGCAAAATAACATTGAGAATATCTTGCAAAAAGCTCATTTAAGTTTGGCCAACTCATAATGTATGTCATTGATATGATTGACAACTATAATACCAGCAGCAGACAATGCATCTTTTTTGTCTTGAACCGAAATATAGCCCTTGGTCATGATATCTCCGGCATAGCCCATCTTGTGGCCGAAAGGAATCGCATCTCCGGCTATGAAGGCTATAACTGGTTTCTTGTGAGAAATATTTTTATACCAGGTTGCCGCAACTTCCTCAAAAGCTCCGCCCAGTTGTCCTATCATAACCACCGCTTTGGTTTTGTCGTCTTCCTGAAATGCCGAAAGCACATCAATAAAATCCATGCCGATCAGGACATCATCGCCCAATCCTATAACGGTTGATTGACCCTCTTTTGCCCGCTTGGTTTCCAACACCGCTTCATAGGTTAGTGTGGATGAGCGGGACACTATCCCGATATGGCCCGGATTATGGATGTTTTCTGGAAAAATTCCAAGCCTTGCCTCACCGGGAGTGATAATTCCCGGAGTGTTGGGGCCGATAAATTTGGTTTTTGAACCTTTTAATATGGATTTGATTTCCAACATATCTTTCAAAGGAACCCCGTCGGCAATGCTTACCGCAAGATCAAGCTCGGCCTCTACGGCTTCTTTGACTGCTGATTTAACCGCTTTGGCCGGAACATACATTACACTTGCCGTTGCTCCGGTTTCTTTGACTGCTTCTTTAACCGTGTCAAAAACCGGCAAATTAAGATGAAAGCTTCCTCCTTTGCCTGGTGTCACACCCCCTACTACTTTGGTGCCGTAATCAAGCGAGCGTTGGATATGAAACGAAGCTTGTGTACCGGTAATACCTTGGCAAAGCACTTTGGTTTCTTTGTTGACCAATATCGACATCTATGCCGCCTCCTCTAACGCCTGAGCCAGTTTATCAATTGATTCTTCCATCGTTTCGGCCCAAATAATCGGCAAACGCGAATTTTCCAATATTTCTTTGGCTCGGTCTTGGTTGGTTCCTTCAAAACGGACAACCATCGGAACATTTAATCCAACTTCAGAGGCGGCCGAAACAATTCCGTCTGCAATCAAATCACAACGTAAAAAACCACCCAAAATATTTAACAATATCCCCTCAACCCTGGGGTTGGTCATTATTATTTTAATTCCGGAGGCAATTTTGTCTTTATCTACACCACCTTTGACATTGATAAAACAGGCCGTGCCTATGTTCTTATCCTTTAGCAAATCCATTGCTGCCAAGGCCAATCCGTCGCCGTTAACAATACAGCCCACTGATCCTTCAAACTCACTATAGGTAAATTTATAGTGATTGGCTTGAATCTCGCGCTCGGATATTTCGCTGTCATCTCTTAAGGATTGAATGTCTTGATGGCGATACAACGCATTGTCATCAAATGATATTTTGGCGTCAAGCGCTATCAACTCACCGTTTTTTAGCACCCCAACCGGATTAATCTCTATCATTGAGGCATCTTTTTCCAAAAAGGCTTGCCGTAAGGCATTGACAAGATGCCGCAAATGCTTAAATGAACGAGGCTTCAGCCCTAAAAAATTCATTACTCGCTCAACTTGCTTGGTGTCGATATTTTCCGAAAGACTTAAACGTTCTTTTAAAATTTTGTCAGGATTGTTTAGGGCAATTTTTAGGACATCGCCGTCATATATTTTGGCCACCAATAATGTTAGCTCCGCCGCAACCCTGCTTACTGCTACGGCTATATAAAACGCACTTTCAATTTTGCTAAAAGCCTCAACGTAAATGCGGCTGACTTTTTTGCCTGAAGGTCCGGTTTGCAGAGTAACCAACGTGGAACCCAACATCTGAGTTGCATTTTCATAAATTTGACGTTTGGATTTTATCAAGCGGATGCCGCCTTCTTCTCCGGCTTCCTTTTCAATAAAATATCCTCTGTTGCGCGCGCCGGACTGAATTTGTGCTTTCAACATCCACGGACCACGTGATGATACTTTGTCTGCGGCATATTTGGCCTCGTTTGGTGTATAGGCTATCATCCCCTTGGGAATCTTTACACCATAGTGGCTTAAAATTTTTTTGGCTTGATACTCGTGTATGTTCATTTGCCGCAACCTCTGTTATAAAATATCGGCATATTGCCTGATTTTTGCAACCATTGCTTCAAGCCCGTTACGCCTACTGGGCGATAAATGCTCTTTTAGTCCGATTTTAGCAAAAATATCATCAACTGCAACTGCTTTAATTTCCGATGGGGATTTATTGTCATAAATCAACAAAACTATCGATATCAGCCCTTTGACAATGGCGGCATCACTATCGCCCAAAAAATGCAACCTATCCTCTTCTTTGCTTGGCACCAGCCATACTTGCGACTGACATCCTTTGACCTGCCAGGGTGCCGTTTTATAACTTTCCGGCAATGGCGGCATTTTCTCGCCAAGCTCAATAAGATAGCGATATTTGTCTTCCCAGGTATCCAAAAATGAAAAATTTTCTATCAATTCGTCTATGGTCATAATTTTATCTCGCGGTTTCAACCAATAGAAATTTAAATAATTATTGTGGCAAAAACAACTGTTTTTTAAAACAGCTCAAACATTTCTTTGGCCTCGTCGCTTAACATATCCAAGCTCCAGGCCGGTTCCCAAACTATTTTGACTTCAACTTTCCCAACTCCTTTGGTGGCGGCCAAGGCCTCGGCGGCCTGCTTGGGCAGCTCCCCTGCCACGGGACACATCGGCGAGGTTACCGTCATCTCAACATAAACATCACCTTCTTCTTTTTGCTCCAATTTATAAACCAAGCCCATATCCCAAATATTTACCAATATCTCAGGATCGGATACGGTTTTGAGCGCGGCGATTAAATCCTCACGCGAAGCTGTTTGTTCTCCTTGAGCAAGAGGAGTACCTGCTTTGGCTACATAGTCTTTTTTATATTCTTCGGGGTTAATGTCTAATATTTCTTCCATAATCTTTGTCTTTGCTTAAAAAAATGTTTTGGCCTTGTTGATGGCTTTGACTAAAATATCAATATCTTCTTTGGTGTTATAAAGCCCCAAAGACGCCCTTGCAACCGAAGAATAGCCCATGCGTTTGACCAGAGGCGCTGCGCAATGATGCCCAACCCTTACGGCAACGCCCTCTTTGTCCAAGATAAAGGCCAAATCTTGCGGGTGAATACCATCTACCACAAAAGAAAATACTCCGCCTTTGCCTTGAGCTGTCCCAATTTGGTGCAGCCCTTTGATTTGTGAAAATTGCTTGATGGCATAGGCCGTCAATTCGTTTTCATGAGTAGTAATATTGTCCTGACCTAGGCTCATCAGATATTTCAAAGCCTCGGCCAGACCTATGGCCTCGACAATTGCCGGAGTACCGGCCTCAAAACGTGCCGGCGGAATGTCAAATGTAGTATGCTCGTAGGTTACGGTATCAACCATATCACCACCGCACTGATAAGGCGGCATGGAATCTAATAGTTCATATTTACCATACAAAACGCCGATACCTGTCGGGCCATAGGTCTTGTGACCGGAAAAAGCCAAAAAATCACAATCCAAATCTTTGACATCTATCTTTTGGTGAACCGCCAGCTGGCAGGCATCGACCAAAACCTTTGCCCCCTTGGCATGAGCCAAATTTATAATCTCTTTAAGCGGAAAAATTGTCCCCAAAACATTGGACATACCGGTGATGGCAACCAATTTGGTTTTTGATGATAATTTTTTTCTGAAATCTTCCATATCAAAAGAGCCATCATCATTAACCCGACAAATATTTAACTTAAAACCTATCTCATCACGCAAAACCTGCCACGGCACCAAATTGGCATGATGCTCGGCCTCGGAAATTAATACCTCATCGCTTGCTTTGAGAAATTTATGTCCCCAAGAGGCCGCCACCAAATTAATTGACTCGGTAGCACTGCGGGTAAAAACTATTTCCGATGATGAACTTGCATTAACGAATTTTTGCACCGTTGCCCTTGCCTGCTCAAAGGCCGAGGTGATTTCTTCCGACAACAAATATGAACCGCGGTGGACATTGGCGTATTCATGCAAATACATATCGTTCATTTTATCTATGACAATTTTGGGTTTTTGCGCCGAGGCAGCCGAATCCAAAAAAGTATTGGGTTTGCCGTTGATTGAAAGGGCAAAAATCGGAAAATCTTCTCTTATCTTATTTACATCATACATCTTTTATGACCTTTTTAATCGTGCTCACCGATAAATGATTTAACCCAAAGCCGGATATTTTCATTATCTATCTTGGCAATAACATCGTTAAGGTAGGCATCTATCAAGATTTGCTTGGCCTTGTCTTTGCCAACGCCGCGGGATTGCATATAAAAAAGCTGCTCTTGGTCAAGCTCACCGCTGGCGGAACCATGTGAGCATTTGACATCATCGGCAAAAATCTCTAGCTCGGGCTTAACATCAACCTCGGCCTCATCACTTAGCAACATGGCTTTATGCAACTGGTATCCTTCGGTTTTGACAGCCTGGGGAGCAATATGAATCTTGCCTTGAAAAACGCCTTTGGCCTGGCCGCCGATTACCCCTTTGACAAGTTGCAAAGACTTGGTAAACGGCTTGAGGTGCTCGATATCGGTAGTGGTGTCAATCGTGGCCCAGCCGTTCATCATATAGGCAGCGTTGACCTCTGTTGTTGCGCCTTCTTCGGCCAAAACAACCTTGGTTTCATTGCGGGATAAATCGGCTCCTTTTTGCAAACAAAAACTTTGGTATAGGCCATCTGCTTTTATCTTAACCGAATTAAGCGCTATGTGTCCTGCCTTAAAAGCCTCGTCTTGGACTTTGTAATGTTTTAATGCTGCGCCGCAACCTATATAAATTTCGTTTACGACATTAACCAAATAAGACGATTTGATATCGCCTTCATAGCAATAATACTCAACCACCTCGGCTGAGGAATTGTCATCAACAACCACCAAATTGCGCAGATTATACATATTGCCGTTTGGTTGAGGAGTAATGTGATTGACAAAGACAATCGGCGTCGTAACATTTGCGGATATATGAATATATACTCCCTCGTTTAGGTAGGCCGAATTAAGTGCGGCAAACGGATGGGCTTTTATTTCGGCAAGAGCGCCTATTTTATCTCTTAAATCATGATGAAACATAATCACTTCAATCAACGGAAGAACCTCAATTCCTTCCGGCAACTCATCATGATGGGAAAAAATACCGTTTTCAAAGTAGATTTGGCAAGCCTTAAACGGCACTTCTATTGAATACGGGCTAATATCTTTGCTTCCTTGCGGGCAAAAACTAAAATCATTGGCTAAAAAACGATTGGGCTTGGTGTATTTCCAAGCCTCGGTTTTGGCAGTGGGGATACCTTGGCTTATAAATTCATCTTTGCCCTTTTGGCGAAAATCTTTAAGCCAGGGAATTTCGTCACCGATAAGTTTTATGTCTTGCAAAAGCTTAGTCATTTCTTTCTTTCACAAATTCGGCATAGCCTTTTTGCTCTAATTCCATTGCCAACTCTTTGCCGCCGGTTTTGACAATTTTGCCATCGGCATAGATATGCACAAAATCCGGCACAATATAGTTCAACAAGCGTTGATAGTGGGTAATGACAAGCAACGCATTGTCATTGGTATGAAGCGCATTGACCCCCTCGGCCACAACTCTTAAGGCATCAATATCAAGGCCAGAATCGGCCTCGTCCAAAATAGCCAAGGTCGGTTTTAGAATTGACATCTGCAAGGTCTCCAAGCGCTTTTTTTCGCCGCCGGAGAAACCTACATTGACATCGCGTTTTATCATATCGGCATCAAGCCCCAATTTTTTGCCCTCTTGGCGCAAAATTTTGATAAACTCCATGGTGTCAAGCTCATCTTCGCCCTTATATTGGCGCACGGCATTGACGGCATGTTTTAAAAACGAGGTTATGGAAACACCGGGGATTTCAACCGGATATTGCATGGACAAAAACAACCCCTCACGCGCCCTGTCTTCGGCTGAAAATTTGAGCAAATCCTGCCCTTTGAACAAAATGCGGCCAGAGGTTACATGATAGCCGGGTTTGCCACACAAAATGTTGGACAATGTCGATTTGCCGGCACCGTTGGGCCCCATCAGGGCATGAATCTCGCCAGCGTTTATGGTGAGATTAAAACCTTTGATAATCTCTTTGCCGTCGACTCCGGCATATAAATCCTCTATCTCAAGCAGCGGTGTTGCCATGTTCTTTATCCCATTCATCCAAACGCTTTGCAATTTTGATAAGTTTTTGTGCCTTGTAGTCTTCAACCTCTTTGGTGATGTTATAACAACATTTGAGCTGAGATAACATAATCTCGACATCGGCGGTTTCTTCTATCAGCTCGGCAACATTATCTTTTTTGCGGTTGATATTTTTTAAGATTTCTTTGGTGAGCTCGCTCATCTCTTCGATTACCTGAAGCATTTGCGGCTCTTTGCCCCATGTTTTAAGCGCTCTTTCATAAATATTCATTATCCTACACTTCCTTCCAGCGAAATATTGATTAATTTGGCAGCTTCAATGGCAAATTCCATCGGCAAATGCTGCATAACCTCTTTGCAAAATCCATTAACAATCAGGCTTACCGCCTCTTCTTCCCCGATGCCTCTTTGGCGGCAATAAAACAATTGCTCGTCTGATATCTTGGAGGTGGTGGCCTCATGCTCAAGCAAAGCGCTTGAGTTGCGATTTTCAATATAAGGTACGGTATGCGAACCACAGGTGGTGCCTATCAAAAGACTGTCACATTGGGTATAGTTGCGGGCATTGTCGGCCTGAGGACTTACTTTGACCAGGCCGCGATAGGTTTGGTTGGAGAATCCGGCAGAAATACCTTTGGAAATAATTTTGGAGGTGGTGTTTTTGCCGATATGAATCATTTTGGTACCGGTATCGGCCTGTTGGTGATTGTTGGTTATGGCAACCGAATAAAACTCGCCTGATGAATTATCCCCTTGCAAAACACAAGACGGATATTTCCAGGTTATGGCCGATCCGGTCTCAACCTGCGTCCACGAAACTTTGGCGTTTTTGCCGCGGCAGGCCGCTCTTTTGGTTACAAAATTATAAACCCCGCCTTTGCCGTCCTTATCGCCGGGATACCAGTTTTGAACCGTGGAATACTTAACCTCGGCATTATCTAAAATCACAATCTCGACAATGGCGGCATGCAGCTGATTTTCGTCGCGTTGCGGTGCGGTGCAACCTTCCAAATACGAGACATAACTATCGTCATCGGCAATAATCAAAGTACGCTCAAACTGACCGGTATTTTTGGCATTAATCCGAAAATAAGTTGACAGTTCCATTGGGCATTTGACACCTTTGGGGATATATACAAACGAGCCGTCGGTAAACACTGCCGAATTAAGGCAGGCAAAGAAATTATCGGTATAAGGCACAACCGAGCCAAGATATTGTTGCACCAAATCAGGATGCTCGCGCACCGCCTCGGAAATAGAGGAAAAAATAACCCCCTGCTCGGCCAGTTTGGCGCGATAGGTGGTGGCAACCGAAACACTGTCAAAAACCGCATCAACCGCCACAACACCTGCTAAAACCTCTTGTTCTTTGAGCGGAATGCCTAACTTTTCATAAGTTTCGAGCAGACTTTTGTCAACCTCTGCCAAACTTTTGGGCGCAACTTTTTGCTTGGGTGCAGAATAATAAGACAGGCTTTGATAATCTATCTTGTCATAACTTAATTTGGCCCAGGAAGGTTCAACCATGGTTTGCCAAAATTCAAACGCCTTTAGCCGCCAATTGAGCAACCAATCAGGCTCGCCTTTCTTGCTCGAAATCAAGCGGATAATATCGGCATTCAGGCCAACGGGTACCGTATCGGCTTTGATATCGGTTACAAAGCCGTATTTGTATTTATCACCCGCTTCATCGGCAATTTCGATGTTATTTTTGTTTAATTCGTTCATAGCACAAAAGAAATTAGTGTTTTTTTTGTTTAAAATCAACCTATATTTAACCTTATTTTAGCTTTTAGTCGTCTAGGCTTTGAGTTAAGAGAAATATTTTGAGGATAATAAGATGGACATTGTGGTTGCAATATTGGCAATATTGGCGGGAGCGGCCGTGCTAACCGCTTTGTTTTTGTTTAAGACCTTGAAACAGACCAAGGCCAGTTTGCAAGAATTTTTGATTGAAAGCGAAAATCAAAAAGAAGCTCCGAAAGTCGAAGCCGGAGATGTTTATTTTAAAATTGATGATGAATTTAAGATTACCTTTGTGGAAGAAACCAGCGCCAAAGTTTTGGGATACGCCGTAGAAGAACTTATTGGCAGACCCATAATCGGCAATTTGCTGGAAGATAATGAGGGGACAAAAGAATTTTTGCAAGAAGCGTTTAATAATGCCGCCAAAAAACAAACAACGTTCAATACACAAATGCTGATAAAACGCTTCGATGGTAAAAACTTACTGATGCTTACTAGAATCCGCCCTATATTAAACGAGGTGCTTAAGGCCAAAGGACTGAGTTTTTTGTGCAAAGACATATCCAAAGCCGATGAGCTTAAAAATCAGCTTTCCGATTTTCAAGCTATTGATCCTTTTACTGATATCTTAAACGAAAAAACCTTGAAAAAACGTTTTGAGCACGACTTTAATTTGGCTAATCGCTACAATAAGGAGCTTTCGGCCGTGGTTGTCGAATTAAAGGATATTTATGATTTTATCGCCAAAGGAATCGACTTTGAAACTGCCGATAAAATGCTTAAAAACGTAAGTTCCATTTGTTTGAGCTTCTTGCCAGACGACTGTTATGCCGGCAGGGTGGATAAAACCAAAATCGTTTTGGCTTTGAAAGACATCAGCAGAGAACAGGCTTTGCAAAAAGCAATTTATCTTTTCGGGAGTATTGTTCCGGCAATCAAAAATTTGCGAATTGACGAAGCCAATGCCCAGATGATTGTTATAACTTATTCTAACCGCAAAGGATTTGCAGATTCCTTTGATGCAATGCTGGCTAGACTTAATCGACACATAAGCATGGCTCTTAAACAAAAAATATACGGTATTGTTTCTTCCGATTCACGCAGACAAGATTTGGTAGATTTAGAAAATATTAAGAGTTAGGTGCTAATCCTTATATCGTAAAGCTTTATAAATATTTGAAAAAGGCGGTTCTTATATATGTTGCATAACCGACTGCTTATGCTTGTAATGGTTTTGCTGCTTGGTGCTTGTTCTTCGGGCGCCAGCATATTCGGTTATACGCTTTGGGGCGGGCCGGATTATACAAGCAGGCCATCATCGGTTGTGGTCAGAAAAGGTGATACCCTTTACAGTATTGCTCGTTCAAACGATGTACCTATTCGTGAGGTGATTGAAATCAACAGACTAAGACCTCCTTACACCTTAAAAATAGGACAGACAATTAAACTGCCGCGTGCCAAATACCATATCGTGGCTAAAGGAGATACGCTTTATAATATCTCAAAACGTTATAATGTCGATATGGCAACGCTTAGCCGAACCAATAATTTACGCTCGCCTTTTACCTTGAAAATCGGGCAAAAATTATTGATGCCGGGCTCTATCGTTACTGCCAAAAAAACAACCGCCTCAGCACCAAAATCTACTTATACACCTAAAAAAACCCAAACAAAAAACAAATCGCAAAGTTCCTACACCTATGTGCAACCCTCAACCAAGCGCAAGCAGCCTTTTGCTTGGCCGGTTAAAGGACAAGTTATTTCCAAGTTTGGTCCCATTGCCAAAGGACGCAATAACGACGGTATTAACATCAAAGCACCCAAAGGAACCGTGGTTAAGGCCGCCGACGCCGGAACGATTGCTTATGCCGGAAACGAGCTAAAAGGTTTTGGCAACCTTATTTTAATCAAACATAATGACGGATGGGTTACTGCTTATGCTCATAATGACACCTTGAAAGTACGCAAAGGGCAAAAGGTATCAAAAGGAACGCCGATTGCCACCGTGGGTACAACCGGAGGCGTTGACACTCCGCAGCTTCATTTTGAAACCCGCGCCGGTAAAAAAGCGCTTAATCCGCTTGCCTACTTAAAATAACATTCTGATTTAAAAAAATATCTTGTGAAATAATAAAATTTTCCCTATATATCAGGTGAGATTTGTTTTATATTGCTTTTAATATTTATATTTAATTTTGATATGGAGAGAAAAAATGTTTATTAGCCCTGCGTTTGCACAGGCAGCCGGAACTGCCGCCTCGGGTTCTTCGCTTACCAGTATGATTGTTCAATTGCTGCTTATCTTTGCTATTTTTTATTTGCTGCTTATCAGGCCGCAACAAAAAAGGCTTAAAGAGCATGAAGCCAGATTGAAAGCCATTAAAAAAGGCGACAAGGTTTTGACCGGCGGGGGAATATATGCCAAAATCGTTGAGGCTAAAGAAAACGAAGATGAACTGAAAGCCGAAATTGCCAATGGTATTACCATTAAAATTTCTCGCGCAACTGTTCGCGATGTTTTGGATGATGAAAAATAATTTTTAAGGTATAGTCAAATGTATAAACTATCTAGATCCAGAGTGATTACTATACTTGCCATTTGCTTGGTCGGTGTGTTTTTTGCCGTACCTAATGTGGTCAGTAATAAGGATATGCTGCCAAGTTGGTGGCAGCCGGTCAATTTAGGGCTTGACTTGCAGGGAGGATCCAACCTTTTGTTGGAAGTTAAGCTTGATGATGTTTTGAAAGAGAGAATGTCTACCAACGAAGATTCTGTCCGCCAGATTTTGCGTGAAAACAGAATCCGCTATAAAAGCCTTACTTCAAACGAAAACGGCGTTAAAGTCGTTATTGAAAATGCCGGCGCAAGAAACAAAGCCATTCCTTTGTTCAGAAAGCTTGATGACGGAATTGTGGTTGACGAAGGAAGCGATGGTGCGTTGCTTATTCATTACAGCGATGCGGCACTTAACCAACTAAAAGCCAGGGTGGTAGAACAATCAATTGAGATTGTACGCCGCAGAATTGACGAGCTTGGTACCAAAGAGCCTTTGATTCAATCACAAGGCGCTGACCGCATCGTAGTACAATTGCCGGGGCTGCAGAATCCGGAATATGTTAAAGAACTACTGGGCAAAACCGCCAAGATGTCTTTCCACCTGGTTGACAGCACGGCCAAGGCCGGTGATGCCAAAAGAGGAAAATTGGGTGGCAAATATAAGCTTGCATATGGCGAAATGGGCGAGCCTTATGTTATTACCAGAAAGCCGGTTGTAGGTGGTGAAAATTTGGTTGATGCTCAGCCGTCGTTCCAAGAAGGACAGGCAGTCGTTTCGTTTAAGTTTAATACTCAAGGCGGCAAGAAGTTCGGCGAAGTTACCAAAAACAATATCGGTGAACGCCTGGCCATTGTATTAGATAATGAAGTTATTTCGGCTCCGGTTATTCAAAGTGCTATTATGGGCGGCTCGGGAGTTATTACCGGAAACTTTACTGTTGAATCGGCTAATGATTTGGCCTTGCTGTTACGCTCGGGCGCTTTGCCTGCTCCGCTAGAGGTGTTGGAAGAGCGTACCGTCGGTGCCGGACTTGGTGCCGATTCAATTAAAGATGGCGTTATAGCCTCTTGTGTCGGTTTGGCAGCGGTAGTTCTGTTTATGGTGGCGGCTTATGGCTTGTTTGGTATATTTACTACCGTGGCCGTATTTATGAACCTTATTTTGATGCTTGGCGTTTTGAGTTTGATGGGGGCAACTCTTACCCTGCCCGGTATTGCCGGTATTATCTTGACAATCGGTATGGCGGTTGATGCAAACGTGTTGATTTTTGAGAGAATGCGCGAAGAAGTTAAAAACGGGCGCTCAACTCGTGATGCCGCCGATGCCGGATTTACCGAAGCTTGGGCAACAATCGTCGATTCAAACCTGACAACTTTGGTGGCTGCTTTTGTTTTGTTTTATTTCGGAACCGGTCCGGTAAGAGGATTTGCCGTAACTTTGGCGGTTGGTATCGCAACCTCGATGTTTACCTCGGTTACGGTAACGCGTTTAATCATTACCGCTTGGTTGATGAAATACAAACCGACAAAATTGCCGATTTAATAAGAATTTATAAGGATTAGAAAAGATGATGAAATTATTTCAATGGGTAACCAAAGATACCAATATTGATTTTATGAAATCAAAAAACATTACTTATGCAATATCGGCAACTTTGTTAATCTTGTCTATTATTTGCATAGTATTTAAGGGATTTAACTTCGGAATTGATTTTTCCGGTGGTATTTTGATGGAAATCAAGTCTGATAAGGTTATTGATGTGGAGCAAATGCGCAAAGATTTGAGCCATTTGGACATTGATGATCTTAATTTGCAGGCCATGGGCGAGGACGGGACTGAGCTTGTTATCAGGGCTCAGGCTAAAGAATTAGACGAAAAGGCCCAGATGAATGTGGTTAATCAAATTAAAGAAACTTTGGGTTCAGCTTATGAATACAGAAGAATCGATTTGGTCGGACCGCAGGTTGGAGGCGAGCTGAAAAAAGACGGTGTTATTGCCTCAGTAATTGCAATCTTGGCAATTACCGCCTACATCTGGTTTAGATTTGAGTGGCAATTTGCGCTGGGCGCCATTTTGGGTTTGGTACACGACGTGATTGTTACGGTTGGTCTGCTGTCTTTGTTTCAGATGGATTTTAGCTTAACCACCGTGGCGGCGATTTTGACTTTGGCCGGTTATTCGGTTAACGATACGGTAGTTACTTATGACCGCATCAGAGAAAACTTGCGCAAATACAAGAAGATGAAACAGGTGGATTTGTTGAACAAAAGTATCAATGATATTTTGTCGCGCACCATTTTGACCGGATTGACAACTTTGTTTGCCGCTTTGGCCTTGTTTATATGGGGTGGTGATACGTTGCGCAGCTTTGCTTTCACCATTTTCTTTGGGGTTATTATTGGTACATATTCTTCTATTTATGTGTCGACGGTGTTCTTATCTTTGTTTGATTTGAGGGCATCGCAAAATGAGGAAACTATAAATCCGTTCGGCAATGCTTAAAAAAGGGGTGATATCTTATGGCTAAGACGGCTTGGAAACCTGGAACAATGTTATTTCCCGTGCCACCGGTTATGGTTACTTGCGGCACGGTAAAAAAGCCCAATGTGCTGACAATTGCCTGGACCGGAATCGTTAATTCCGAGCCGCCTTTGACCTATATTTCGGTACGCAAAAGCCGCTTTTCTCATCCTTTGATTGAAAAGAAAAAGGAATTTGTAATTAATTTGGTTAATTTGCCGCTGGCTAAGGCTTGTGATTTTTGCGGGGTAAAATCCGGCAAAACAACCGACAAATTTAAAGAGATGAATTTGGAGTTGGAGCCGGCGCAAAAAGTTAAAATCCCGATGTTGAAAGCTGCTCCGATATCCTTGGAATGCAAAGTTATAGAGAAAAAAGAATTTGCCACTCATGATATGTTTTTGGCCGAGATTGTTAATGTCAATGTCGATGCAAAATATATTGAAGATGACGGGCGTTTGGCCATTGAAAAAATGGGGTTGGTTGCTTTTGCACACGGAAGATATTATACTTTGGGCCGCGATTTGGGAGCATTTGGCTTCTCGGTTGACAAAACCAAAGAAAACAAAACCAAGCCTCGCAAATCAAAATTTATGGAAATATTAAAAATAGAAGAACAGATAAAAGACGGAACGCTTAAAATAAAAGAAAAGAAAAAATCATTGCAAAAAGCTACTGCCTCACGCAAAGGAGCTAGAAAATATCGGGATAAGAAAAAGAAATCGCAAGGTTTTCTGAAACCAAAAGGAAAAACTTGGTTTAGGAAAAAGGTAAAACCAACCAAAAAAGCCGCATCTTAAATATGCGGTTTTTTTATTTAGTCAATGCTATCTTCATCGGATAAAATAACCACATTATGCTCTAATATGGCATATAGCCCTTCCATAACACTGGGAACAAATTTGTTGGCTTTGAGCAACTGTTTTATCTCAGCATAGCTTGCCCATTTGATATCTTCAACCTCGGATTTTTGCAAAGATAGTTTTTCCAAATTTATGTCTTGGCGGATAAGATAGACATCGGCTATGGTGTTTTGATGGCGAATAAAGCTATAAACAAGCTCGGCCTTACCAATATCAGGGATAACACCTAATTCTTCCTCAACCTCTCGAATACAGGCCTGAAAACTGTCCTCGCCTTTGAGAACCGCGCCGCCAGCAGATTGCGCCCACAGGCCGGGATAGGCCTTCTTGGAAAGAGAGCGTTTTTGGATTAGAATCTGGTTTTTGTTATTAATAAACCACACATCAACAGCTAGATGATATTCGCCGGGGGCAAGCATATCTTGAGCATCGCGACAAATAACTTTGCCGGTTAAATTGCGCTTGGCATCATAAATATCCCAATACTCCATTGCTCCCCCTTTGATAGCAAGTTTAGAGCAAAAATTATTTTTTAGCAACGTTTTTAATTAAGGAATTGGCGCCAAGCTCTTAATTTTTCGGCATAGCTTTGGGTAGCATTGGCCGGACTGGTCGAGGGGAGAATCCGATAAGAGATTTGGGAAAGCAACAACGGATGATATTTCTTAAAAAAGGCAAAAGATTTTTGGCCGTTAAACAGCAGTAGTTTGATATTAGGATAGTTTTGCAACAGGGTTTCAAAGTCATTCGGTGTTTCTTGGCTGATTTGGCTGTCAAGGCTGCCTTGTCGTTGACAAAATTTGAGATTGTCCCAAAGCCCGATATGGTATTTTTTGAGGTACGCCTTTTTGGATTGATAGTCGGCAAAAGCAACACCGTTATTAAACGAATCGGCAATAATATGCCAAAAAGCATTGCGCGGATGAGCATAATACTCGCCTGCTTTTAGCGAGGCCTCGCCCGGCATGGTGCCGATAATTAAAATACGCGTATTGTCATCTATCAAATAATTAAAACTTGTGGGCATTAATTTTCTCCGTTTGGTTTTTAAGTTTTAGCACAAAATTATGTATATCGCAAATTTTTTATATAATTTATCTTATTGAAAATGCTTATCTTTTATATTTTTTTGAAAATTATTTGGGCATTTAAGCAAACCTTAAGTTTAAGATGTTGAATTAGAGTTGTAAGCAACAAAAGTCTAAATTAACATTTATTGATATAAAGGAGAAAAAACATGAAAAAATTAGCAATGGTTTCGGCTTTGGCCTTGGTTTTGGGAATATCCGGCAATGCTTTGGCGCAACAAAATTTCGGCGCGGCCAATCAGGGAGGATACACCGGCCCCACAATCGCTTCGGTTAGTGTGGCAGAGGCTTTAAAGTTGGGCGATGATGCTCCGGTGGTATTACAAGGCAAAATCGAGAAAAATTTGGGTGGTGAAAAATATTTGTTTACGGATAACACCGGCTCGGTTACAATCGAGATTGACGATGATGACTGGAGAGGTCTGAGTGTCAACGAAAAAGATACGGTTGAAATCAGAGGCGAGGTTGACAAAGATTTTATGAATTTTGAAATTGATGTTGACTCAATTGCCAAGAAATAAAAAGGAATAAAAAAATGCGCATTCTTTTGGCCGAAGATGACAGGCTGATTGGCGACGGACTTAATATCGGGCTTTCTAAACTGGGATTTAGCGTCGATTGGTTCCAAGATGGCGAAGAGGCTTTTGAGGCCTTGTTCCAAGCCCCTTATGATGCCGTGATACTTGATCTTGGGTTGCCTGGTAAAGACGGGCTTAGCATCTTAAAAGAATGGCGCTTGCAAAAACGCAAAGAGCCGGTTTTGATTTTGACGGCGCGCGGCGATGTTGATCAGAGAGTGATTGGCTTGGACAGCGGTGCAGATGACTATTTGGCCAAGCCTTTTGCTCTAACGGAAGTGGCTGCAAGAATTAAAGCTCTTATCAGGCGTTATAATGACAAAATGGAACCGGTGGTAAAAATAAAAAACATTACCTATTACCCCGAGACCAAAAAAGTTGAGTCCGGCGGCAAAGAGGTTGTGTTGTCGCCCAAAGAACTGCAGCTCTTGGAATTGTTGATGCTTAACCGCAACAAAGTGTTGCAAAAGAGTGTTATTGAAGAAAAACTTTATGCCTGGGACAATGATGTATCAAGCAACGCAGTTGAAGTGCATGTACATCATTTGCGCAAAAAACTGGGCAAAGACATTATCAAGACCATAAACAAAATCGGCTATATGGTGGAGGGATGATGAAAAATTTGTCGCTTAAATTACGGCTTATTATTTCGTTTTTGATTATTGCCGCGGTCGTGTGGTCGGCCTCTGGCTTTTTGGCATGGAATGAAAGCAAAGAGCAAGCTGACGAATTTTTTGACACCTATCAGTTGATGTTGGCGCGTCAACTTTCGGCTGCAGATTGGCAAAATATTAAGCCTGATACTCAAAAAAATATTGATGACATTATCGATGATCTAGAAGATGATGGAGATGAAGAAGACGAGGCAATCGGCTTTGCCGTGTTTGACAAACAGGGCAAAATGATTTTTCACGACAACGAAAACGGAAAATATTTTGTATATAATCCGGCATCGGGGTTTATTAATCAGCCTTTGGGCCGCAAAAAAGATACGTGGCGGATAGTGTGGATGGAAAGCAGTGACGGCAAATAT
>CASDRW010000063.1 GCA_949283275.1 uncultured Pseudomonadota bacterium | reverse complement strand
GATTTGTCCGAGATAATGCTTTTTGGTTCAAATGTCGAGCTTAAATCGGTTACCGCGGCAAAGCTTGCTGCTTTGTTGGGGTGGGTGGCCCTAAATAACAAGGATAGGTTTGGGTGTATTATTTTTGACGGACAAAAGTCTTGGCTGTTTAAGCCTAAAAATGATCGCTCTTATTTGGCGGCAATATTAAAAAAAATTGCCGAAGTATCTAAAACCGCTCTTCAAAGAAAAAAAAGCTCTGATGATGAAAAGTTGCTTTCGCTTAAATTGCTGGAAGCAAATATTAAAGGCAAGGCCAGCGTGTTTTTGATAAGCTCGTTTATGGCTTGGGGACCGCGCTATGATGCCGATATTGCGGCTTTGGCCAAGAAAGGGCGGAGTTTTTTGATTAATATATTTGATGATTTGGAAGAAAAAGCTCCCGTGTCAGGGCAATATATGGCAGAGTATGAGGGGAAAAAGTTGGTGTTTGATTCCTCAAGCAAAGCTTATAAAAAAGAATATGCCGCATATTTTGCAAATTTGCGTAAACAACGAGAGGATTTTTGTTCGCGGTTTGGTTGCAAACTGGTTAATTTGAATGCGGATGAAAGTTTGGTCGGTAATTTAAAAATATTTTAGCAGGAATCTTGACAAAAAATGTCATGTGTGTTAAATTGATGCTCGTGAATTATTTTGAACTTTATAATTGAAAAGAGAGAACAATGGTTAAATCAAATGATAATGCCTCTTATAAGAGGGGTCAGGAACTTCTTGATCAAGGAATGTATAAAGAAGCAATTGCGCAATTTGATGCGGCGATTATTGAACAGCCGGATTCTTGGAAATCGCTTAACTCTAAAGGATTTGCTTTTCAAAAACTAAGCAAATATACCGAGGCGGTGGAATGTTTTGATAAAGCTCTGGAGATTAATCCTAATTCAGTTGAGGTCTTGAATAATAAAGGCGTTACTTTGAGTATGCGCGGCCTTTATAAAGATGCCATACAATGCTTTAATGAGGCGGTGGCTTTGGATAAGACATCGCTGGAGGCCTTAAACGGCAAAGCTATTGCTTTGCAGCATATGTTTGCTTACAAAGAAGCCTTGGACGTCTTGGAAGAGGCTATGAAGATTGATAATAAACACGCTCAGACTCTGCTCAGTGTGGCCGTTACTTTGCAAAAACTTAAACAATATGAACGCGCTATCTCTTTTTTCAAAAAAGTTTTGGCTAGTGATAAAAATAATATCAAGGCTTGGAACGGGGTCGGTGTTACCTACCAGCTTATGGGGGATAATAATTCGGCCATTAAATGTTTTACCAAAATACTTAATATTGACAGTCGTGAAATTCAGGCTTGGATTTCAATCGGTTTCGTCTATCAGAAAATGATGAAATTTAATGATGCTTTAAAATGCTATAAAAAAGCTCAAATGATTATCGGTAATCGTTATCACCACAAACTTTATGACGGGCTGGCCTCTTGTTTGACCAAGTTGTCGATGTTTGACGAGGCATCAGAGGTATATCAGCAAATATTCCAACGCGAGGAAGGCAAGAAAAAGTGGGATGCTCAGCGTTCTTTGAAGTTTGTCAATAAACTGAAACGCAAAAAAGCCGTTGGTACTTTGCAGGCTTTGGTACCGCAGGATGAAAATGCTCCGAAAATTAAAATAGATTTGCCTAAACTTGAGGATTAGACGATAAATCTTTGATTTAAAAAGCCGCCGTTGCTTGCAATCAGGCGGCTTTTTTGTGGTTTAAATTCATTATATAGTGAATATATGCTCTATACTACAACATTATTTAAGCCAAAGGAAAAAGTTATGGGAACATTTTTGAAATATGTAATTTATGTATTGGTTATAATTGCTTTGTATATAATTGCCAAAGGTGTGTATGATGGCAACATAACTTCATCAACCACCCTAGGCGAGGTGGCAACCCAAGTTGACGACGGAACAAGAAATATGGCCAAAGATGCCGCAAATGACGTGAATAAGGCCATAAATGATGTCAGACAAACTCGTCAACATCAATAATGTGTTCGTTCTTTTCATAAAAGTGTTTGAGATAGCTGCGCCCAGTGCGCTCAATCTCTTCATCTTTGATAATTGATTGATTGGTGTTATAGACGCCTACTTTGCTGGTGTTTGGCGGTGTTTCTTGGGTGTCTTCAAATACACCGCTTAGAGCCAGAGCCTCAATACTGGTTGAAATATCCGGTGTGGCCGAATTAAAATCAGTTACCGGAGGCTTGGGTGGTTGTTGACGGCGGTTTTGCCTGTCGTTTTCGTTCTCATCTTTTATCAAGACATTGTTGTTGGTATCAATGTGTTCAACAAATTGTGAGTGGTTGTTAGGCTCAATAGAACGCTTGTCAACCTTTGAAGAGGATGATGTAGTGCTGCCTATACGACGTGCTGACGTAATACTCATGCGGTTTCTCCCTTAAGAGTAAGTGTCTAATATACTGTAGACCCCTATATTTACACTATAACATATAAATATTTAAAATACCATAATAATTTATTCAATATTTAATCTGCCGTAATTTATGCCTTGGGGGCTTGAGAATCGTCTTTGTCGGCAGAATTTTTATCTTCTTGGGCGGAAGATGCAGATTTGTTGTCGGAGGTGATTTTTTTTTGCTCGGCCAAAACCTTGATCTCGGCGGTCTTTGACTTACTCCATGATAGTAGATCGGCCAAAAGTTTTTTTAATTTAGGCATAAATTTTTCATACCATATCTTGAGGTCGTCAATTTTGATAACGCCGAAAATTACGGCAATTGCAAAAGCGATTAGAATCCATGTAATCATTATCGTGTCCTTTGTTTTAGGTTATTTAATACCTCCGTTGCATCATAATGTTCCTCATAATAAGAAGCATTACGCATAAGAGCGGTATAAGCCGATGCTGTTTTATCATCGGCATCTTTTGGTTTATTATTGTGCAAAATTTTGCAGGCTTTGTCCAGACGTTCCATCGCTTCATCGGATAACTGGGGACAGTATCGGGCGAGGGCTTCCAATTCATCAATGTTTCCTAGGCAATAACAGATACTATCGCAGCCGGCTTCTAGGGATTTTAGAGCCTTATCAATCGTGTTTCCTTTTAAGGCCTTCATATCAATGGAATCGGATATCAAAAGTCCTTCAAAACCAATCTCGCGGCGGATTAGGCCTTTAATTATCTTGTGGCTTTGAGTGGCCGGATTGTCTTTATCAAGTTGCGGCAATAAAATATGTGCGGTCATACCTAAAGGAGAGAATGCACATTGTTGGAACGGATATATTTCTCTTTCCAATTGTTTTATGGATATATCAACTACGGGAAGATCTAAATGGGGATCGGAAATTGCTCGCCCGTGTCCTGGCATATGTTTGATGCAAGGAATTATGCCGTTTGCTATATAAGAATTTAGCATAGTTTGTCCTAAATTTGCTACCGTATCCGCAGAAGAGGAAAAACATCGGCTCTTTAAGGCTTCGGTTGTTTGCGGATAGCTGATGTCCAAAACAGGTGCAAAGTTAACGTTGATGCCGCTTTCTTTGAGGTCGCGGCTAATCAGCTCGGCATGTAAAGCAGCCGCTTTTTGAGCCTTGTCAAGCGGAAGAGAGCCTATTTCATATTGCGAGGCATAAGACATAAATTCCGGTTCTTTGAGACGTCTTACACGTCCTCCTTCTTGATCAACAGCAATTAGGACATCGTCTCGTCCAACGGTTTCTTTTATTTCAGTAGTTAATTTTAAAATCTGTGCTTTATCTTTTATATTGCGGCCAAATAAAGTTATACCCAAAGGATTGCATGAAGAAAAAATCTTTTTCTCCTTATCGGTGAGAGATAGTCCTTCGCAAGATAACATGGCTGCTAAAGGACGTTTGGTCATCTTTTTATCTCCTCAATGTTAAATCAACCATCCGGCAAGCAAAATGGAGGTTTGGCGAAGATAGGCCGCAAACGGATTAAAATGAATGCCGAAAGTTTGCAATAAGGCCGGAACCACAAATGCTATGATGATTATAAATATCAGGCCGCTGCGCTCAGAATTTAAAAAACGTTCAATATACGGATTATCCGACCAACCAAGCAATATTTTTGAACCGTCAAGCGGCGGAATTGGCAACAGATTGAATACTGCAAGCACTATATTGAAAAATATCATTTGCAGCCAAAACATAGCCAAAATTCCGCTAAGCGCAGGAAAAGGTATTAGTAAGGAAAGTTTGAGCAAAATGGCGGATACTAAGGCCAACAGAAAATTCATTAACACACCAGCCGAGGCTACCATGACAATGCCTAATTTGGAATATTTAAGCTTGGTATAATTAACCGGAACCGGCTTGGCCCAGCCAAAAATAAATCCCGTCTTGGCTAAAAACAGCAATATCGGAAGTAAAATAGTGCCGAATATATCAATATGTTTTAGCGGGTTTAGCGATAGGCGGCCGGCATTTTGCGCCGTGTTGTCACCCAGGCGTTTGGCTACAAACCCGTGTGCAATTTCATGGGCAATAATGGCAATGAAAACGGCCAAAGCCGATGTCGCTATCTTTATTATCATCACTTTTTCTTTACTAAACAAGATCCACCGGCAGATTTTATCGAATTGCATATCTTGTCGGCATCCGTTCTTTCCTTAAAGGCTCCGGCTTTAAGGCGGTAGAATGTTCCTTTTGCGCCTAAGTCTGCAGCCTCTACTTCATGGGGAAGGCCTTTGAGAGCTGAGTATTTCTTGCTTAAATCGGCCCAAGCCTTATCCATGGCTGATTTGTTGGGGGATGAAATTAGCTGAATTTGCCAACTTCCTGATGGAGCAATATTTGCTTGTGCTTTTGCTGTCGGTGCTGATTCAACCTTGGCTTTGACGGCAGGCTGAGGTTTTGCTTCTGCAGTTTTAGCCGGTGCTTTTATCTCTATTTTGACCTCTTGTTTAACCTCTGGTTGTTTGGATATTTGTTCTTCTGCGGTTTGTGTTTTGGCAACATAGGAAGAATCTATTTTTTGCTCCGATTGAGCCATAACTTTAGAATCCGCATCTGCTTTCAATATATCATCAGGAATCTTTTCTTCAGCCAAGATAAGCTTGGGTTCTTCCGGAGGAGGAAGAAGATTCTCTACCTTGTTGTCTTGTGCTTGTTTCTTTTCAACAATATCGTAGACGGTTTTGTCTTGATTTAATATCTCCATTCCGCCAGGGTCGGCAGGTTGAACCTTGATGGCTGCTTGCGGCCTCCTTACAACCGGAATTTCGGCATCTTCAACGCTTGAATAATTCGGAGATAAGATAAACCAACTGACAATACCGGCCAATCCTATGCCTAAAACCGTACCCAAAAATATGTGTTGCGAACGGTTAATATCATTCTTGCGTTCTTCCAAACTGTCTAAGGGTTGAGAATTAAGCCTTTGACGGAATTCGTCTAGGAATTCTCCACCTTTTTGGTTTGTATCGTCATCTTGAAAATCATCAAGCATTAGAGCTCTCCTTTATGCAAAAATATAGCTATATATTTTATCATTATAACAAAAAACTTTATAATCAATTAACAAAGCTTAAAAACGATAGGCCATATTAAATAATTTTTGATGCTCTTCGACGGCAAAAGCATCGGTCATGCAAGCAATATATGTGCAAATACAGTCTGCTTTTTCTTGTTCTGATGAAGAATTGTCGATTTGCGGCCTTAGTTCCATGGGCAAAAGCTTATAATCATTCATAAAGGCATTAAACAAGTCCTCGACAATTTTTTGAGATTTCATATCCATACGGGCTATGTTGCTGTGAGTATAGAAACGACGTGTCAAAAATTGATGCAGTTGATATATCTGTTGGTGCATCTCTTTGGAAAAATTGGCGGTGAAAGCTTTGGTTAGGCGAATGTCATCCGAGGTCTTGATTGCAAAATCTTGCAGGTTTTGTTGTGTGGTTTTTAACAAATCAAAAACCATGGCACTTATCAGCGAACGGGTGACGGCATAAATGCGTAATTCGTCTTCACGGCCCGGATTTTCCAGGTCAAATCGCATAATTATTTCTTTAATGAAATCTAATTCGCACAATTGCTCTATAGTAAAAAATCCGGCGCGAAAACCATCGTCAATATCGTGATTGTTATAGGCAATGTCATCGGCAAAAGCCGCTATCTGTGCTTCCAACGAGGGATAGTTTTTTAGGTCAAGGGGAAATTGTTTATTGAAATTTTTGAGGTATTGATTGGTGATGTTTTTTATTGGGCCGTTGTGCTTAACCGTACCCTCTAGAGTTTCCCATGTCAGATTTAGGCCGTTGAACGACGGGTAGTGGTTTTCAATTTCGGTCATGATTTTGAGCGAATTTACATTGTGATCAAATCCGCCAAAATCTTTCATGCAGCGGTTAAGTCCTCTTTCGCCGGCATGGCCAAAAGGGGCGTGTCCCAAATCATGTGCCAAGGCTATGGCCTCGCCAAGCTCCTCATTTAACTTAAGGTTTTTGCACAAAGTGCGGGTAATTTGTGCAACCTCGATACTGTGGGTTAGGCGGGTGCGATAGTTTTTGCCTTCATGATAGGCAAAAACCTGCGTCTTGCCCTCTAATCTGCGAAAAGCAGCCGAGTGTATTAAACGGTCGCGGTCGCGCTGAAAATCAGAGCGGATAATATTGGCATAATCGGGATACATCCGGCCGCGGGAATTTTCATCTTTGCTGGCATAATCTGCAAGGGTCATCTTTTTTGCTTTCAATGATAAAAAAAATATTATACTTTACTTTAAGATAACTAATTAAAGAAAGGGTTAATAAATGAAAATTGCCACCTATAACGTTAACTCAATCAATGCCAGAATCGAAAATCTTGTTCAATGGTTGAGAGATGAAGAACCAGACATAGCATTGCTGCAAGAAATTAAAACCGAGTTTAATTCTTTTCCGTTTTTTGATTTGCAGGCAATAGGGTATGAGGCCAGAATCGTTGGGCAGAAAAGTTATAACGGGGTGGCAATTTTGAGTAAAAATAAAATTAAAGTATTGCATGAAGCTCTGCCTGGTGTGGATGATGAAAACGCCAGATATTTGGAAGCAGATGTTGAGGCGGAAGGTGTTAAGTGGCGGGTGGCATCTATTTATTTACCCAACGGCAATCCGCCTTATAATAATCCGGATGATGACAGCAAATGGCTTTATAAACTTAAGTGGATGGATGCTTTGATAGAACATGCAAAAGAATTGGCTTTGTTGCGTCAGCCGGTAATCTTGGGCGGTGATTTTAATGTGATTATGACCGATGATGATGTATATGATCCGGCGGCCTTTAAGAACAATGCTTTGTTTCGTCCGGAGGTCAGACACAAATTGAAAAGCTTGTCTTATCTCGGATTTTGTGATGCTTTTAGGACTAAACATGAAAAAGAAAACGGTTATACTTTTTGGGATTATGCCGGAGCATCGCTTCATAATGATTGGGGGATGAGAATCGATTATTTGTGGCTTAATGCCTATGGGGTGGACAGACTTGAAAATTGCGAGGTAAACAAAAAACCAAGAATGGGGCAAAAACCATCGGACCATACGGTGTTGCAGGCGGTGTTAAAATAGATGAAAATTTGGTTGTTTTTTGTTTTGATTGTGTTTGCTTTTGTAAGCCAGGCGGATGAGGTTTCGCCGTGGGCAAATGTTTATGAGCAGGTTAAAAAAGCCTATGTTTATGATGTTCAATATAATGATTTGGCAGTGGCGGCATTAAAAGGATTGAAAAAAATTGATAAAGACTTGACTTTGGGTGATGATGATAAAAGGCTAACTCTTTATTATAAGGGGAAAGTGGTTAAGGTGGAAAAAAAGCCTCAAGATGATGAGGCCAAAGCCTGGGGAACATTAACCAATAATATGATAGCAAAGGCTTGTCAAATATCAGCCAAAGCAGAAAGAAGCAGTTTTGAAATAAATGCCTGGTTGGCCAAAGAAATGGTAAAAATTTTGGATAAAGATTCAAAATTTTATGGCGATTGGGATGAGGCAAACGGTATCAAAATTAAAAATGAAAGACAATTTGCCGCCAGGATGGAAGATGATATTCTTTATATTAAAATAGGTGCTTTTAACAAACAAACCAAGAATGAAATGCTTGAAGCGTTAAGTGAATATATCTCTGCCAAGACTTTGATTTTAGACTTGCGCGGCTCGGGCGGCGGAATGCTTGGAGAAGCAATAGAAGTGGCTGATTTGTTTTTGAATGAGGGAATTATTGCCTCAACCAAAGGTAAAAACAAAACAGAGGAAGTATATTATTTGGCTGATAAAGATGAAATTTTCGACGGTAAGCCAATGGTTATATTGGTTGACGGAAATACCGCCTCGGCTGCCGAAGTGTTGGTAGCGGCTTTGCAAGAACAGGGGCGAGCAAAAATAATTGGTACAGGAACCAAGGGAAAAGGAAGTATTCAAAAATTGATAAACATATATCCCGAAGATGGGGTTTTGGCGGTAACAAACGGATTTTTTATGACGCCGTCGGGAAGAGAACTCAATAAAAAAGGAATTGTGCCGGATATTTGTACATTCGGCGAGGTTAAATACATGAGTGATGACAAAAAATGCCCGGCCGATGAGCGTGAAACAAGCGAAATTGAGTTGGATGAAGCAAAAAAAATGCTTGATTCGCTAAAGTAAATGAAAATTATGGTTGACATAGCGCAAAAAAAATGTATATTACGCTCAAATGTTTTGAATTGTAACCTTAATTTAAGAGTATGAAAAATGGCTAAAGCAGTAAAAGTTAAAGTAAAATTGGAAAGTACGGCCGGTACAGGTACATTTTATCTTGCTGAGAAAAATCCGAGAACTCATCCGGAAAAAT
>CASDRW010000062.1 GCA_949283275.1 uncultured Pseudomonadota bacterium | reverse complement strand
TCCGCCGTATTCATCAACAACCACGGCCATATGGATTTTTTCCTGCTGCATTTCTCTTAACAAGTCGAGCACTCTTTTTTCTTGCGATACAAATTTAATTTTATTGGTAACCACATCAGCGACTTTAAGTTCTTTTTGATTTTGCAACACAGCCTTAACCAAATCAATCACATGAACAATACCGATAATATCATCCAAAGATTCGCCATAAATCGGAATCCGCGAATGCCCCTCAGATATCATCATCTCAGCCAAATCAAAAACATTGCCGTCCTTTTGAAAAGCAACAATTTCTGCTCTTGGGATCATAGCGCTGCTGCATTTTCTGTCCTTAAGATCCAGCACATTATTCAAAAGCAATTGCTCATGTTCGCTAAAATCTTTATCACCGTTTTCAACCGCCTCCTCAATCAAATCCTCAATTGTTTCGCGCACGGTTTCTTGTTGTTTATGCCTGTGAAACCAACGGTTAAAGATACTTCTATTTTCGTCCTGATTATCTTCCTGAGACATCTCTGTTATTGCTCCTCATACGGATTGTTAATATTTAATTGTTTTAAAATTTCGATTTCGATTTGTTCCATTTCTTCGGCCTCATCATCATTTTGATGATCATATCCAAACAAATGCAAAATACCATGAACCAACAAATGGGCAAAATGATGTTCTAAAGCAATATTTTTTTGTTTTGTTTCCTCTTGCAAAGTTTCCAACGCAATAATAATATCACCGATTTCAGCCTCCTTTGCTGTTTTCAAATCCGAAACAAACTCCTCATCGTCAATATTGGCAAAAGACAACACATTGGTAGGCTTGTCCAAACCTCTAAACTCGGCATTCAACTTTCTGACATTTTGATTATTGCTAAGACACAAATTAACAACGACCGGCTTAAAAAAACCTATTTTTTCTCCCAGTTTGTTTTTTTGCAAATATCCGATTGCGGCATCAAACACCGCATCCGCGGCCCCGGCAATATTTTCAGGCCACCTTTCATCATCCAAAACGACACAAAGCCGATTATTCATCACCATACTCTTTTTTGCTTTTTTTCTCATAGGCCTGAACAATTTTGGCAACCAACCCATGGCGCACAACATCCTCAGCCGTAAATCTGACTGAGGCAATATTAGGCGTTCCTTTCAGCACATCCAAAGCATCTCTCAATCCTGAGATAACGCCGTGCGGCAAATCGACTTGGCTCAAATCGCCGTTAACCACCATCCTGGAATTTTCGCCCAAACGGGTTAAAAACATTTTCATCTGCATCGGGGTTGTATTTTGCGCCTCATCCAAAATAACAAAAGCGTTTGACAACGTCCGCCCGCGCATAAAAGCCAGCGGAGCAATCTCAATTTCGCCCAAAGTTATTTTTTTATCCACCTGTTCGGCGGGTAGCATTTCATACAAAGCATCATACAGCGGGCGCAAATAAGGATCCACTTTTTCCTTCAAATCACCGGGCAAAAACCCAAGATTTTCACCAGCCTCAACGGCAGGTCTTGACAATATGATTTTATCAATTGTCCCCTCAAGCATCATAGATACGGCCAAAGCCACCGCCAAATAAGTTTTACCCGTACCGGCAGGCCCCAAACCGAACACCAGCTCGTTTTGCATCATGGTCTGAATATATTCTGCCTGCGTTGCCGAGCGGGGGTATATATGGCGTTTTTTGGTTTTAAGCACCAGATTACTCAAATCCTGAGCCGTTTGACTATCAATATTTTCACCGCACATTCTTATTGCCGCCTTCACTTCTTGTTCCCCGATTTCGATTCCGCGGCTTACTTTGTTATACAATACATCGATGGCGGTTTTGGCTTGCTCTATTGCTCCTTTATCACCCTTAATAGTAATATTGTTTCCGAACGCAGCAATTTCCACATTCAAATATTTCTCCAACATTTTAATATTTGTATCTTGCGCTCCGACGACCTGTTGCACCAGGGTATTATTAAACAATTCAAACGAAATCTCAGCCATATTTTTATTCCTTCACTATCTCACCAGCCAACGAATTCATCGTTGCTTCTTTAACTTTAACACGAATAATTTTATTCAACAAGCTTTTATCGGCTTGTGCATACAAATTTTGCATATAAGGTGTTCGCCCTGTCAGCTGTCCGGCGTGGCGTCCTTTATTTTCGAACAAAACATCCATTGTTTTCCCCACGCTGCTCTGATTAAATTTAAGTTGATAGTCAAACAGCTTATTTTGCAAAATTTCAAGTCTTTCTTTTTTCACCTTTTCCTCAACCTGATTATCCATCACGGCCGCGGGCGTTCCCGGACGTTTAGAGTACTTAAAAGAGAAAGCTTGAATAAATTTAACCTTATCAACCACATCCATTGTTGCGGCAAAATCCTTATCATCCTCACCCGGAAACCCGACAATAAAATCGGAAGAAAACCCGATTATAGGATTAGCTTCTTTCAGTTTGTCTATAACATCCAAATATTGTGCCACATTATGCCTTCTGTTCATAGCCTTCAATATTTTATCCGAGCCTGACTGTATCGGCAAATGCAAATAAGGCATCAATTTCTTAATTTCCTTATGGCAGGCAATCAAATCATCATCAACATCTGCCGGATAAGAGGTTGTGTAACGAATTCTTTTCAATCCATCAATTTCATTAAGTTTTCGCAACAGATAAGCCAAATTACGTTCTTTACCCTGCTCATCTTCGCCATGATAAGAATTAACATTCTGGCCCAAGAGATTAATTTCCAAAGTTCCCTCATCGACAAGTTTTTTTGCCTCATCCAACACATCTCTAACCGGGCGCGACGTTTCAATTCCTCTGGTATAAGGAACCACGCAATAGGTACAAAAATTATTACATCCCTCTTGAATAGCCAAATAAGAGCAAGCCCCTTCGCTTTTATTTTGCGGCAAAAAATCAAACTTCGATTCGGCCAAAAACTCGGTATCGATAATTGTTTCTCCTTTTTGGCGTGCGATTTTTTCCAAAATTTCTGGTAAACGATAATAAGCCAAAGGGCCAAAAGCAAAATCGACAAACGGCGCTCTTTTGGCGATTTGTTCATCTTCGGCCTGCACCACGCACCCCATCACACCGATAATGGTGTTTTTTCCTTCATCGGCGCGTTCTTGTTTAACTTCTGCGATTCTGCCCAAATCAGAAAACAACTTTTCGGTAGCTTTTTCTCTGATATGGCAGGTATTAAAGATTATCAAATCGGCATATTTAGGCGCAACCGCCTGTTCAAACCCCAAATTTTCCAAAATAACGGCCACTCTGTGAGAATCATAGACATTCATCTGGCAGCCAAAAGTCTTGATATAATATTTCTTCATATTTTTTATAAAACATACTCCTATTATCTTAATACTATGACAAGGTTTTGATTTTTTCAAAGTTTTTTTTGTCTTTTTCCTTATTTTAGTTGAAAATTAGGCATTTTTTTGCTAACGTTTCTTAGTAGTCACTATTTTTAGGAGATTTTTGATGTCAAATTTCAACATGAAAAACCAAACCAACTACATCACGGCGCTTTCCGAGGAAGAAAAGATTATATTTCTGCAAGCGCTCACATCCTTAGCGCGTAGCGATGACAAATTTGAAGACGAGGAAAAATCCTTTGTCAAAGATTTGGCCATAGCCTTTGGCATTGCCAAAGACAAAGCAGAGATTATTTTGCAAAATCTCTCCGATGAAGAATTGCTGCAGCGAGCTTCCAAAATAAAAAACCGACAAGCAGCCCTGCAGCTGATAAAAGAATGTTGTCTTTTGGCCAATTCCGACGGTGATTTATCGGAGCATGAAATTGTTTTGATCGGCAAACTAGGCCAAGCCATGGGGGTTGAGCTTGAGAAGATAGAGCAAATCAGTCAATGGGTCATAGACCGTATAATTTGGCTTGAACAAGGCAAACTGATTTTTGAACAAGTTTAACTCAGACCAAAGGAGTTTCCGCCATGGAAAACATGATTGTCAACCTACAAGACATAGATATTACGGACACCCCGTTATTTGAAGGATATGCCGACTTCAAATCCGAGCTTAATTTTGAAAATGAGCATCGTCCTTTTATCCGCACCTATCTTCCGCCGGAAGTAAAATCACAAAACGAAGCGCTCAAATCAGCTTTCAACAATTTATCTCCTGCGGAGCTAAAATCCAAAGCCGATGCTTTAATTAAAGCCCAAGATCTAAACCGCAGTCAAGAGCTTATTGACCACATGGCCTCCAAGCAAAGCGGCAACTACAATCAATTTTCATCCATGTGGAGTCCGGTTATGTGGCAAGCAAGGGAGAACCGGACCTCTTCCAAAGTCAAAATTGGCGACAAAATAGTTGATACTTTTGATGTAGACTTTCTAATTGCCGAGAATCTGCAACAACTATATTCTCAAGAAAATCCACGGGCCGAATACTATGATTGGGTAGAGCGGCAACAACAAATAGAGATAGCAATCAACACCGGAGGCACAACCGAGGAAGAGATTGCGGAGCGCAACACATTCATATCATTTCTTGACGACCGCGAAACCGAGATAAAGCGCATTATAACTTTATATTCCGGAGCGGCTTTAAACCCAAATTGTCGCCAACAAACCGAAGCACAAGAAAAATTAAAATTTCTGACCTTCAAGCTAAGTGAGCTCCGCCGTCTGCGCGAGCGCACGCAATCGACCCAATCTCAGGCTGACACTCACGAATATTTTGCCGAAAAAGAGCGCCGCGAGCGCCAAGCTGCCGTTACTGTTACTGCCGGTATTACCAGCGCAACCATTGCCTCGGAGATGATGTCGCTTGGCGAGCAACGCATTCTCAAAGGTTGCAATGCCTCACATCTAGAACACGGCATCGGCGAGAGTTTCATTCACCTACGCCCTGACACTCTAACCAAAGAGCAGGCGCTTGCCAAAATAGACACGGCCAAGCTCAACCACGAACAAATGATGGCAATGTTAACCGCCATGCGCAACGGCATGTCCAAAGAAGAATGGCTAAAAACTCAACAAGCGCAAACCACCTCATCAACTGCCGAAAAAGTCCGCAGGCTGCGTGGTTTCAGTGTTAACGAGTTCAAACACTATTCTAACAGCTTATAGTTATAGCGTTGACAAGCGTTGCAATTTGCGATATTTTTTAGAAAAATTATAATATCAAAGGAGATTTTTTATGGTTATTTTTGACCCTTTTCTTGAAATTTTAGGTTTGATAGTAGACATCTATTTCAAGATTGTAGTTGTTCAGGTTGTATTGTTTTGGCTTATTCATTTCAAAATTCTCGAACCCTCCAATAAGTATGCTCTCAAAACGGTAGAGCTTTTGGACAAAGCCACCACTCCGGTATATGACAAGATTAAATCGAAAATTCCTCTGGTTTTTTCGGGCATTGATTTTTCGCCGTTTGTATTGCTTTTGGTATTATACTTCATCAGCAGGCTCATTTTAAGTCTGCGCATTTTGGTGGCCGGATAATTTGTTTTTCGAAATCATCAAACAAGGCATCATTTTAAGAGTTAGGCTTCAGCCTAACTCTTCTTGTTGCAAGACAACCGGTTTTTTCACCACTCCCGACGGGCTAGAATACCTAAAAGTCAATGTCATATCTGTTCCTGAAAAAGGGCAAGCCAATCGTGAACTTATAACCTTTCTGGCAAAAAAGTTAAAATTGGCCAAATCATCTTTTCAAATCATTTTCGGGGAGCTTGACAGATACAAAAAAATCCTTATAATGTCCGACGACAAAGATATATCGCCTCTTATAGAGCAGCTTAAAGTTTTGGGAGCAAAGCAGTGACGGCACAACTTATCAACGGCAAGGCAATTGCGGCCGAATTCCGGCAGGAGCTAGCCCGCAAGATAGCAGATTTTCCATCTGAAGACATGCCGGTATTGGCGGTTATTTTGGTTGGCGATGACGAGGCCAGCAAAATCTATGTCCGCAACAAACAAAAAGCCGCATCCGAGGTTGGCATTGGCTGCGAGGTTATGGAATTTTCATCTTCCATTGGCGAGCAGGCTTTGCTTAACGTCATAGATGAGCTCAACGCCAATCATCACATCAACGGCATTATTGTACAGCTGCCTTTGCCCCAACATCTTGATACCTTAAAAATTCTTTCGCGCATTTCACCAATCAAAGATGTTGACGGCTTCAGCCCTTACAATGCCGGTCTTTTAGCTTATAATAGTCCTGATGCCTTTATCTCAGCCACGCCCAAGGGAATTTTGCATTTATTATTATCAACCGGGGTTGAGCTTTCGGGCAAACATGCGGTTATTATTGGACGTTCCAACATCGTCGGCAAACCGACAGCCAATCTTTTATTAAACCAAAACTGTACTGTCAGCATAACTCATTCCAAGACCCAAGACCTAAGCACGATAGTAAAAACGGCAGATATCATAGTTGCAGCCTGTGGCCAAGCCCGGATGATCAAAGGCGATTGGATAAAACAAGGTGCTATTGTAATTGATGTCGGCATCAACCGTGTTGAGGGCAAACTCTGCGGCGATGTCGATTTTGAAGGGGCTTTGGCAACAGCTTCGTTTATCACTCCGGTTCCGGGCGGTGTCGGCCCGATGACGGTTGCCATGTTATTGGCCAATACTTTTCAGGCTTTTTGCCGCCAACAGACCGAGCCCAAGCATTGCAGCTGCGGCCATCACGATTGTCATTTTCAAGGATAACTCATGCTAAAACAATTTAATCATCTGGTTCAAAAGACCTATGACATCATGCTTGATCTTTCGGCCAAACCCAATGCCATGTTCTTTTTATTTTTGGTAGCCTTTGCCGAGAGTTCGTTTTTTCCGATTCCGCCTGATGTCATGATAATTCCAATGGTTTTGGCTACGCCGAATAAGGCCTGGCGCATTGCAGGTCTTGCCACTTTAGCCAGCGTTTTGGGAGGTTATTTTGGCTATTACATTGGGGTTTTTGCTTTTGATTTAATTGCCCAACCGATTTTAGAGTTTTACAATGCGCTTGAACAGTTTCATCAGTTTGAAGACTACTATCACGAATATGGCGCTTGGATTGTATTTGGTGCGGGGATTACACCGTTTCCCTACAAAATCATTACCATTGCCAGCGGCGTGGTTCATCTGGACTTGTTTGTATTCACCGTTGCTTCCGTTTTGGCACGCGGCATGCGGTTTTTCTTGGTTGCTTGGCTGCTAAAAAGATTTGGCCCGCCGATGAAGATTTTTATAGAGAAACACCTTGGCATTTTATCGGTTATATTTTTGCTGTTATTAATCGGCGGATTCGCCGCTCTTAAATATTTATAGTTTTCAGTATTAGTTGCCCATTATACGCCGTTTCCCCCCCAAAAAAAACGGTGGAGAATAGTGCAAATAAAAGCATTTATAGGATAAGCAAAATTCCGGTGTACTTAAAGCGTACATGAATTTTGCTTACTTCCGTACTAAATGCTTTTAGATGTGCTGTTATACGCCGTTTTTATTATACGCCGTTTTTAGTAGAACAGGCTCAGGATACTGCGGGCAGACAGCGAGGCGAGCGAGAGGGAATTGATTGCCAGTTGTTGGCGGGTCTCAAGCGAGAGATATTGGGCTGAGGCCTCGTTCATGTCAGCAAGCGTCAAATCATCAGCCCCGGTTTCTAGAACATCAGTTAAAGCCTCGGTAAAGTTAATCCTGGTGGTGATGATGGAATATTGGTTGCCCAGCTCCTCGGCCAAAGAGCGGAGTGTGGTGATAGAGGCATTGAGTTGATTTATTGCTTCTTCAATATCACCTTGAGTTTGCCACAAAGCCTCGTTGATATTAAGCGCCTTGCTGGTGATATCCTGACCTGCTATATTAAAGACGTGAGTTCGGTTTTCATCAAACACCACCTTGAGGTTGCCGCCTTTGAGCAGATTTATGCCTTGATACGAGCAATCGGATAATAACTTGTCATATTCTTTGAGCGCGGTGTTAAACTGGTTTTGATAGGCTTCAACATTTTTCTTAGGTGTATCTTCTTCATTATCGGCAATTTCATCGGGCAATGCCCAAGATGAGGTTTCGACAATGCCGGGGATAGTGGTTTCAACATTATCGGCGGTTATTTCATTTGCAACCGTGGTTGAGGTATTTTCATCCTTATAATCTTGGCTTAACTGATACCATTTAATGTTGCCGTCTTTTTCAAAAGCCAATTTTGCCCCCGCGGCGATATTCAAAATATTATTTCCCTGTCCGCCATTATAGCCGTTGTAAATTGCCGAATAGCCTACTCCGGTGTTAAAATAAATTTGTGCTGAAGACAGAAAGTTTAGCCTATTACTACTGGTCGTTGAGATATAAAAACCTGTATTTCCAGATGTTTGTATTTTTATATTTCCGGCAATATTACAAGTTGAACTGTCATACACAAAAAATCCCAAACCATCTTCTCCTAGGTTTTTAATATTGATTTCAGATCCTTTATTAAAATTAGCCAAAGAACCATGATTTATAATTATAGAGCGGCCGCAATATCCTTTTGTATTAATGTTTATTTTTGTTTCTGAGACCGTATTAAGATTTGCATTATTACTTAAATATAAGCCGCTTGTTCTGCTACCAGAAGTCTGCAAATTTATTTTTCCGCCAAGATTAACATATGCGTTGTCTCCATATATTGCACTTCTATAATTATTATTGTCTTCATTTTTTGAACAATCCAATGAGATATCTAAATTATTTACAGTAGCATTAACATTCTCAATGCTGATTGTAAATATATTTCCAATTGAATAAGTGTTAGTATAATTTAGACTTAAATCAGAAATCAAACAATTATCCTGCTTTATTGATATCATATACTTTATTGTCGTCGCCGTGGCAGTAATGGAGGAGAATTTATCAACCTCACTGTCTGAATAGCCAAAGTAGCCGACACCAACCAGTTTTTGTCCTGCTTTAAGGCTGATATTTTTGCCAGCGGCATCAATATTGCCCAAATCGATATTACCATAGACACAAATCGTCTCTTTGCCGGATTGAACAGCATCATACAACTCTTGCGCCGTGGTTACTACCGCACCATTGACTCCGACTTTGGCTTCAACCTCCTCCTTGCTCGGAATTTTTATCAATGTCCCT
>CASDRW010000061.1 GCA_949283275.1 uncultured Pseudomonadota bacterium | reverse complement strand
GAGTTTAAGCCTATCTCGGTATATTTGTCGGTTAACCAAGTAGACGCCAGAGCATTAAGTGTTATTTCCGGTACATTCATTGATTTGATGTCATCGTATCTCATTGCCAACACTCCCAACTTTGTTAACCCGACCGATGGTAAGATGGGGCCGTTTGCCTGCCTGTTTGTTATGGACGAGTTTCCGACTATGCCCAAGCTCAAAGCGGTTATTGACGGTCCGGCGGTAGGACGTGGCCAAAAAGTTTCTTATTTGCTAATAGGTCAAGATTTAGGGCAAATCTCCGGCAAATACGGCAAAGATGATTTGGAAACGGTTATCTCAACCACCGCCTGCAAAGTTATTTTATCGCAAAACAACGAGCAAACGGCGCAAAGGTTTTCCAAGATGATTGGTAACAAAACGGTTCAAACCACCTCATATTCCAAAAACGAAGGTTCTTTTTCCAAAGGAGCTAATCCTTTTGCCAAAAACGTCAGCTATCAACTGCAGGGTGTTTCGGTAATTTCTACCACCCAGCTCCTAAGTTTACCAATGCTAAAACAAGTTGTTTTAATGCAAAGTTATATTGACCGCCCGATTATGGCCGATTCGCCAAGATGGTATCTAGATCCCAAGATGAAAGCTCTTGCTTCAATTCCCCCTGCGCCAAATGTACCGGATTGGATTGTTGCTCAGCGTGAAGATATTAATGATGATATGTTAGCCAAACTTGGTATCAGCTATGATCCCAACGAAGCAGAAGAGGATTATTCAGAATTTGAGGAAGAAGATCAAAGCGAAAAGACCGAAGAAAACTAAATACTGTTATTTTCCTCTGTTGTTTTGGCAATCTCTTCCAAGTCTTTTTCATCCACTTCTTCGGCGGCAAAACTGTATTTTTCATTAAACCAGTTTGCTAAATCTATATCGGCACATCGCTTAGAGCAAAAGGGACGATATTTCATATCGGTTACTTCTTTTTTGCAAATTGGACATTTCATTTTTCAACCCTCCCCGTTCCTCTACAGGTCGGGCATTCTTCCGACAACAAATCACACAAAGTCGGACGTCTTCTTATTCTTAATAGTTCAACATTTCCAGCCCGACTAAGCCCCAAAACTTTTGTTTTGGCAAAATCGTTCTGCAATTCTTGTTCCAAAATATCCATAGCGTGTTTCAAAAATTTAAATTCCGCCATTCCGGCAAAATCAATTATAATTTTTCCAGCCAAATTGCGCAAAACGATCTGTTTGGCAATTTCATATGCGGCTTCTTGATTAAGCCTTCCCAAACCGCCTTGAGCAGTCCCCTCGCCGCTATCAACATCAATAACCACGCAAGCCTTGGTCTCTTCTATGATAATTCTGCCTCCGCACGGAAGTTTAACTATTTTGTGCAAAGCCTCCTCAAGCATTTCTTCTATGCCGTATTGTTCAAAAGTCTTTGCCAAATATTCGGTTTCAGCCAAATTTTTTATTTTTTCTTGTGTCAAATGATTATCAACCACAACCTTTTGCAAAGTATCTTTATTTCTGTTTATAAACTCTTCCAAAACATTATCTTTTATAAACAATCTGCTCGGAGCCTTAGTTTTTTTTGCCTCAAACAACAAATTATCAAAAACATCCTCAAGCTTTTTTGCTTCCTCGACAATATCTTCATGCGCAACCTCTGCCGCAAAAGTTCTGATAATCCAACCGCCGTTTTGGCAATTTGCAACAACCAAATTATACAATTCTTCTTTTTTATCCTCATCAACAATTTTCGAAGATATTTCTATCTCGCTGCCATAAGGACAAAAGACCAAATATTCTCCTGCCAACTGTAAAAATCTTGATACTCTAGGTCCTTTTTCAGCTCTCTGTTCCTGAATTATCTGCACAACAACATCTTGTCCTTCATTAGCTTTTAAGTCTTCAAGCTCTCTTTCCTGTGCATTTATAAAAGCCTCTTTTTCGGCGCCTATATTAACAAAATAACCATCCTTACCGTTTGCCGTATGGATTTTTTTTGTTATGCGCCCCAAATAGATGTTTCCCTCATTAAAACCGCCATCTTTCTGCATCAAAAACTCACGCAACACACCCTCTTTTAAACCGGCAATTTTTTTGGTTCCGTTTTTTTCTTCAACCACAATCGTATCAATCATTCCTAAAACACTCCAGCTCCATTCAACAAACACTTTGCTTCATATAAAGGAAGCCCAACAACGCCACTATATGATCCGTTCATCTGTATAACAAAAGCGCCGAGTATTCCTTCGATTTTATATCCGGCACATCCCACCCACTCTTTTGATTTCACATAGTCTTCAATTTCTGTTTTTGTAAGACGTTTCATTTTTATTTTGGTGGTATTTAATCTTATAGAAGCTTTATTTTTAGAATCAATAACACAAACAGCCGTCAAAACTCTATGTGTTTTACCGGACAAAAGCTCCATAACTTTTGTTTGTTCCTCTGCCGATTTAGCTTTTTGAATAATTCTTCGCCCACAAACAATTACCGTGTCGGAAGCCAAAACAACATTATTTTTATATTTTTGTGCCACGCGACAAGCTTTTTCATAAGCCATTCTTTTAACATATTGGCTTGATTTTTCGTCTTTTTTAGGAGTTTCATCAATGTCGGCAGAGCAAATTTCTTTAGGATTATACCCTATTTGTTCAAGTAATTTCTTACGCTGAGGCGACTGAGAAGCTAAAATAAAATTTTTGTTCATTTTTTAGTGTCCACATTTAAAACAAAAAAAGGGGTTTTTAGCACCAAAAACCTAAAAACCCCCTGATATATTTTTACAAACTACACTTCATCATCATAAGTTTTTTCCATTCTTTCGTGGCGTTCCTGAGCTTCAATAGACAAAGTTGCCACCGGACGAACTTCCAATCTTTCAAGACCTATTGGATCACCTGTTTCTTCACAATAACCATAAGTCCCATCTTCAATTCTCTTCAAAGCCTCGTCAATTTTGGAAATAAGTTTTCTAGCCCTGTCTCTGGTTCTAAGTTCTAGAGCTTTATCTGATTCCAAAGATGCTCTATCTATTTGATCCGGCTGATTAAGTCCACCTTGTTTCAGATCATCCAGCGTATCCATTGACTGCCCTATCAACGACTTTTTCCATGACAACAATTTCTGCCTGAAATACTCAAGCTGCATATCATTCATATACTCTTCTTTATTCGAAGGCCTGTAATCTGGCGGAAGAATAACAGCACTCTCCATTTTATAACCTCCTTAACCACTATTATAAATTTTACCTAAAGATATAAACAAACAAACAAAAATTCAAGCAAAAATATATGTTTTTCCTTTTCTATTTCTGGTACATCAACTTAGCCAACTCAACCTCTACCCTCAATTCTATTTCCTGCATAATTTCCTGCAATTTTTCATCATTGGATTCCAAATCTTTTTGCTTAACCAATCTCGAAATTTCAATTAGTTTTTCTTTTTCGATTTCGCCTTTTAATAAAGCGTCTCTTATCTCTTCAAGATGATTGAGCAGTGTTTTTCCTTTTTTTATCATTTTTTGCCTTATTTGGCGCTCTTCTTCACCACTTACCATCTGTGCAGCAAAAATAGCCTCAGCCGATGTTGTAGCCTGAGTTGCTTGAACTTGTTCTTGTTTTGAAACACTATTGCTTTTAAGATAATCGGCAAAGTTTTCACCTGAACTTATTTTTTGAGAGCTTTTATTTTTAGCTAACTCATTGGTTTTTCTTATATCTTCAACCTTAAACACTTTGATAAATCCTTTACTAGAAAAAAATCCATTCTATTTCGTTTTCCTTTCCTTTACTACAAGCATTCAAAACATCTTGGACCAAAACAGGAAAAGTTTTTGAACCTTCTTGCTTATTATAAGGCAAATCAACTATAAGTTCTTTATCCGTACCGGAATTAATAATCATTTTATAAACATCAGATTTTTGTTGAGTATACCAATTTATTTGAGCTGCGTTTACACAAACTTTATCATCCAACCCCCAAAAAGTTAAAGCATACTTACTATAATCATTATATGCAGAGCCCTCTTCATCAAAATTTTCAACCGGCATCACCCAAACTTCTCCCCCCATACGATGATATAGCTGTCCATTAATACACATTTGGAAAGGAACCATTTTTTTATCACACAAAAATTTTGCTGTTTCTTCCGGGGTTTTACCTTCAAGTAATTCTTTATAATTTCCTTCAAACTTGTATCTATCAGAAATAGCTTTTTGCAAATCTTTTATTTCATTAACAACCAAACTCTGTCTAAACATATTATATAAATTACCTATAAGTTTAATTGAAGAAACACCAAGCATAACAATAATTGTTAAAACACCCAAGGCTTCAATCATTGTAGCCCCTAACTGATTTGTTTTAAAGAAAGACATAGCTTTTACCTCTTGTTTTTTTATAACTTATAACACAAAATATGTCTTAAACAACATTTTATATCATTTTTTACTTTTATTTTTCTTTTTATGTATTATAGTAAAGTTGATACGATAAAACTTAAAGATATAGAACTTAAGGAGTTTTTTTATGAAAAAGAATATATTTTTGTTAGCGGCTGTTTCGGTTATCGCTTTAAGCAGCACGGCCAACGCTTTGGAATTCAGACCCTATGTTGGTGCTCAGTATAATGCTACCAATGTAAATATCAAAAACTTTCCCACCAATATGGATATGAATTCATATTCTTTGTTTGTAGGAACAGAATATAACAAATATTTTGGCACCGAGCTTTTTTATCAAAACACCAATAGTTGGCACAAAATAATTAACGGAAACAAAGTAAAAGCTGATTTTGATGCTTACGGCTTAGATGCTTATGCTTATCTTCCGTTAGGTTGTGATCAGGTTATAGCTCCTTTTGCAACCTTAGGTATTGCCGAATACAATTTTGGTGGTTATAATGACGATAACGGCTTAGGCTATCGCTTAGGTGGTGGTATTCAGTACCACATTACCAACAACATAGCAATCAGGGCTCTTGGTCGTTATGTATGGACTGACAAACTTGAAGGCATGGATCACTTATCTGAGTTTTCGCTTGGTATAAAATACGTTTTCTAAGTTTGTTTTACATTTTTATAAAAAGGAAGTTAATATCTTCCTTTTTATTTTATTTAAATTATATTAAATTACCGTTTTAAACCATGTTAAAGGAATTATCTTATGAAAAAGGCTCTGTTTTTCTTTTTATTTTTATTACTTATATCTTCCTGTGGTAAAAAAGATACTACAGCCGAAAAAACAGCCGAAGCCGGAAATTCTCTTGATACCGACACCGTTTTTTCTTTTACTGTTGACAGTTTGCCCTCCGGTTGCGATAACTCATCAGAAATTGTTTGCACTATTAACTTAGCTATTAAATGTCTGTTAAATCCTCAATTTTCCGAATGTTCCAAAGCCAAAGATTTTTTACCTGATTTTATATTTATGGAAGACGAAACTCTTCAACGCCCAACTTTTCAATCCTACAAAATAACCAAACTAAAACCACGCTCTGATGGCGCTGTTGAAGTTTATACTCAAAGCTCTTGCAATGGCAATTGGTTTGGCTTGTGCAACGGTAACATAATTTATGTAATGAAAAATTATAACTCCTCTTGGTATATAACAGACATGTATGCTTTAGAATTTTAATTTTGTATAATTTTATCGGTTAAAAAATAAAATTCTTTCTGCTCTTTCGTTGCCACTTCTTCAATATCTTCATCTTTGACTTCAAAAATCTCTCCGGAAGACATCATATTCAAATCTTCATTAAGATCTTTATTTTCAGGCATCATATTTGTTTTAACAAAACTCTCAATTTCTTCAACATATTGATTATACTTATTTTTATATTCCGGAATTTTATAAACAACCTGCTTTTCCTCAATAAGAGTCTTTATAGGTGGTAACTTTTCCGGCTTATGCATTCTGTCTTGTTGCGGAATAAAGAACTCCGGCTCTTTTATTTTTCTGACATACAAAGCCTCAGCTTCTATTGCAAAATAACTCAAAAAAAAGATTATACTTAAAAGAATTTTTAAATTTTTCATACAATCAACCATAATTTAACAAATTAGCCTCTATAATCATTATATGATTAAAAAGCTTTTTTTTATATTAATATTTTTATTCTTTAGCAACAATTCTTCTTTTGCTGCAGATTGTTCTTCTATAGATATAAATCCTCAAATAACTCTTTTATCATCTTATGGTAAACTAGTATATGATTATACCAAAACGACGGAAGAAATAACATCCCTGGCTAACTCTCTAAATATTTCAGAAAAAGATTTATTTGCTTCCGGTCTTTCTACTGTAAACATAAATTTTGATATTGAAATTAATACCATAGGCCAACCTATAGGAAACTCAGAATTTTGCGTTGTTCCCACATCTATAAAAATATTTTTAGGTTTAGATAGTCCCACTATTTATATATCAAACGAATTAGAAAAAAATTCCTGCCACTATAACATCGTTTTAAGACATGAACAAACCCATCAACAAATAAATAAAAAAACTTTGGAATATTACTTGCCTCTATTCAAAAATTCAGCAACAAAAATATCTCAGACCATCAAACCTATTCATATTACAGATATAGAATCCATAAGACCATCAATCAAAGCTCTGACCGAAATTTATAATAAAAAACTAACCCCTTTGGTTGATTATATAAAGAAAGAAATGCTTATCCAACAACTCAAACTGGACAATCCTCAAAACTATTTATTTGAGAGCAGTATTTGTCCCTAAACTAGGCAGCTTTTCCTTGTAATACATTATCAAGAAAACTTTCTATCCCTTTATAAGCATAGTCTATATATTTTTTATCCTTGGCCGAATTATTATGATAATAAATTCTAACAGTTGTCATTCCGGATTCTTTTGCAAATTCAAGATTAGAATAGCTATCATCCACAAAGACGCAATCTTTGGGATCAACCTTTATTTTTTTGCAAAATTCATTATAAACTTTTGAATTTTCGTTTTTTTTATAAACCCCAAAATCCTCAACCGAATAATACCTGTCCTTAAAAAACTCATATAATCCGATATGTTTCAATATTTTTTCCGAAGCATATCTGTCGCTTGCGGTAAACACATATTGTTCCGCTGGCACTTTTTCTATTTTAGCCAAAAGATTATCATAAGGAGTTATTTTTTCCACCGGTTTACGTTTATGATAAGAGATAAAAAGATCTTTAGGTTTTATACCAAAATCTTTATAAAAAATTTCGCCGCCGTCGCGATATATTCTGTAGGATTCCGTAACCAACTGTTTAGCCTGCTCCACATCCATATCAAGTCCCAAATCAAAAACCAACGCCTCTGCCATTACTCTATCTAGGATATCGGCAAAATATTCTGTTTTTTTATATAGGGTATCGTCCAAATCATAAATTACGACATCTTTACCAAAAACCACGCTTAAACTCCTTTATAAGCCAAAACAAACTTCCTGATATTATTTCAACAACAAAATAAAATCAACCCCAATTAAGCCATCCAAATTGGATTTTTAACTTTTGACTGCAAAAACTGCTGATGTTTTTCATCCAAGTCTTTTTCTATATCAAAAACTCTTGCTTGTCTCAAAACTCTTTTTTTATCGCCGTTTTCTTCTAAAAGACTTTTAGCTTCTTTTTTTTCAAAAACAAAATCAGGTTCTTTTCCGCCCAACAATTCAAGATATACTTCTGACAACAATTGAGCATCCAACAATGCTCCGTGAAAAGTTCTTGCACTATTATCTATTTCAAATCTTTTACACAAAGCATCAAGACTACATCTTGCTCCCGGAAACATATTTCGAGCTATTTCCAAAGTATCAACACAATCATCCCAGCTCATTTCCGGTTTGCCTATTTGTTTCAACTCATAATTAACAAAATTCATATCAAACGAAGCATTATGAGCTACAAGCTTTGCATCTTTGATAAAATCAAGCCAATCATCGGCAATTTTATCAAACGTAGGAAAATCTTTCAAAAAATCAAACGTCAAACCGTGTATTTTTACGACCTCTTCAGGTACATCTCTTTCCGGATTAATATATTGATGATAAGTTTTACCTGTTGGCATATGATTAATAAGCTCAATAGCCCCTATTTCTATTAATCTGTCTCCTTTAGCATAATCAAAACCGGTTGTTTCGGTATCAAAAACAATTTCCCTTACCATTTTTATATCAATCCTTTTAGAATTCCTATCATTTCTACTTTAAGCAAATTAAGCGGTTTATTAGTATCTACAACAATATCGGATAATACTTTTTTATATTCATTTTTCAACTGAATATTATTAATTTTATCAAAATCTTCCGCCGAAACATTATCTCTTTTCATAACTCTTTGTTTTTGTATTTGATAGTCAACATCGGCCAAAATAATAACATCACAATATTTTTCCCAACCTTTTTCAAACAACAAAGCCATATCCAAAAAACCAACATAATTTTTTCTGGCATTTTTAATTATAATATTTCTTATATTATTATTCAAAAAAGGATAAATAAGATTTTCCAACATCTTAAGTTTTTTATTATCAGAAAAAACAATATTTCGCAAAAATTTTTTATCCGCTACTCCATTATTAACACTTCCCGGAAAAGTATTTTCAAGTTTTTTCAAAAAATCTTTATTATTATAGACTTTTCTTACCCATCCGTCGACATCATAAACCACAAATCCCATTTTTCTGACAATATTTGCCAGGGTTGTTTTTCCGCAACCTATAGATCCGGTTATAGCGACAATCTTCATTTTATTAAGCCCAATCAATAAGTTAAAACACTTACTCACAACTAACACTCAAGCTGTGTATAAAAACAGCCAAAAACCAAAAACAGTTTACCTTATAACCACAATATAAAATTTAAATTTCAGACTTATAAACAAGAGATTTTTTTATTCACCCATGTTGATAAAATAACATATCAACAAATCACTAAAAAATACCTTTAAATCAATAATATCAACAAAAACAAAATCTTAATAAATTATTAACAAACGGATTCTCTTATTTTATAAACAACTTCAAAATATGTGTATAAAGATGAAGACAAAAACATATCCACACACATCACAAGGATATACAAATAACAACAATAATTTTAAATATTATTTATAGGGTTTCAAGGTGTTGATAAAAAGATTGACAATCAATCAAAAAACAATATATAAATAAGTCAATTAAAATCTTCTTATCAAAATTTCCAAAAGGTCAAAATGAATTTACAAGATTTAAAGCAAAAATCTCCTGCTGAGTTATTAGCTCAAGCCGAAGAGTTAGGTATTGATGATGCTTCGTCAATGCGCAAACAAGATTTAATGTTCGGAATTCTAAAAAAGATAGTCGGCGAAGACGAAGCTATTACCGGAGAAGGCACAATAGAAGTAATGCCTGACGGTTTTGGTTTTTTACGTTCATCAGAATCCAACTATTTAGCCGGACCTGATGATATCTATGTATCACCTACCCAAGTAAAAAGATTTGGCTTACGTACCGGTGATACTGTAGAAGGTGAAATCAGAGCCCCAAAAGATAATGAAAAATATTTTGCATTGGTCAAAGTAAATAAAATAAATTTTGACGATCCCGAAAAATCCAAACTGAGAGTTAATTTTGACAACCTAACTCCTTTATATCCGACGGAAAAGCTCAATTTTGATATTATTTGCGGTGAAAAAGATTACACCACAAGGGTTATAGATTTGATTTCGCCGCAAGGCAAAGGGCAAAGAGGATTGATAGTAGCACCTCCTAGAACCGGCAAAACCGTTATGTTGCAAAATATAGCTCATGCCATTGCCTGCAATCACCCTGAATGTTATTTAATGGTTTTATTAATTGATGAGCGACCTGAAGAGGTAACCGACATGACGCGTTCGGTCAAAGGAGAAGTTATATCTTCAACTTTTGACGAACCGGCTTCGCGTCATGTTCAAGTTGCCGAGATGGTTATCGAAAAAGCCAAAAGATTGGTTGAAAACAAAAAAGACGTTGTTATTTTGCTTGATTCCATAACACGTCTTGGCCGGGCTTATAATACGGTAATTCCATCCTCAGGTAAGGTTTTAACCGGTGGTGTTGATGCCAACGCTTTGCAAAGACCGAAAAGACTTTTGGGTGCGGCGCGCAATGTCGAAGAAGGAGGATCCTTGACTATTATAGCTACTGCTTTGATTGATACCGGTTCAAGAATGGATGAAGTTATTTTTGAAGAATTCAAAGGAACCGGTAATTCCGAAATAATTTTGGATAGAAAACTAACCGATAAAAGGTTATTCCCCACCATTGATATTACTCGCTCTGGCACCCGCAAAGAGGAATTGTTAGTTGATAAAGAAACTTTAACCAAAATGTGGGTATTGCGTCGCGTATTGATGCAAATGGGTTTAACCGACGGTATGGAATTTTTATTGGATAAATTAAGAGTAAGCAAAGACAATAAAGACTTTTTTGCCAACATGAATTCTTAAAATAAAAAACTCCCTACTACCAGGGAGTTTTTTTAGAGGACAAAAGAAATCTTTTAATATCCTTCATATTATAAAATATATGTTTTATTCCTAACTTTTCTATTTCTTTGATATAATCTTCGGAATTATATTTAACAAAAGCAATAACATTCATTTTTGCTTTTTGAGCAGCAGTTATTCCGGCAATAGAATCTTCAATAACGAAACAATTTTCTGGATTATAGCCCATAGTTTGAGCAGCCAACAAAAACAAATCAGGCTCAGGTTTTCCTTTTGTTACCAAATCTGAAGTAAAAACTTTTTCCAAAGGAAAGTAATTTTGAATTCCGACGGTTTTGATTTTCATTTCTGTTTTTTTAAGTGTTCCTCCGGTAGCAATACATTGTTCAAAGTCTTTTATTTTAAATATATCTTCAATATCAGGGGTCAGAGCAAAACCTTGAGCCATTTTTTGCATATCAAGTTTCATGGCTTCATCCCAAAAAGCTTGGTCTGTTTTTATTCCCAAATTGTCAAAAACTTGTTTTTTATCTTTATCGCTTCTTCCGCCGATATATTTATTGGTGGTATCAAAATCCCAATTCAGATTATAGTAAAGATTCAACAACTCCATTCTGGAAGCAACCCATAATTTTTCCGTATCGGCAATAACCCCGTCAAAATCCCAAATGATTAATTTTTTCATTTACTTTTCCCAAAAAAACAACCTCGTCCAAAGGCCGTACAAACAAATTTTAACCATTGTATGATAGATTGATTAAAAAAACATAAAAAAGCTCTGTAGAGTCAAAAAACAGGCTTTTTTATGCTTGCAAGATTAAAACAATGATTTTATAACATCTTCTAAATTGTAAGGGATATAAGATGGACAATAAAACAATATATGCTCTTTCGACGGTTTATGGCAAATCAGGGGTTGGTATTATAAGAATTTCCGGTCCAGAAGCCATCCAGTCATTATCTCAAATGACAGATATAGATATTTCTGCCATAAAACCTCGTTACGCATATTTTGTTGATATAAAAGATTTGTCAGGCAATTTATTAGATAAGTCATTGGTTTTATATTTTAGGGCACCTCATTCTTTTACCGGAGAAGATGTTGTCGAGTTTCACATTCATGGCTCCAAAGCCGTAATATCTTCGGTTTTAGAAACTTTATCTCTAATAGAAGGATTCAGACTGGCCGAGGCCGGAGAATTTTCCAAAAGAGCCTTTTATAACAATAAAATGGATTTAACCGAGGCAGAAGGATTAGCCGATTTAATAGATTCAGAAACATCCGAGCAACAAAAATACGCTCTTCGCCAAATGGAAGGACACCTCAAGGACTTATATGAGGGATGGCGTTCAAGTTTGCTTGAAGTTTTAGCTCATATAGAGGCATACATAGATTTTCCGGACGAAGAACTGCCTCAAGATATTACGGATAGTATTCAAAACACTGTATTTAAAGTCAAAGAAGATATTATAAATCACCTCAAAGGCAATAATATAGGCGAAAGATTAAGAGATGGTTTTCGTGTAGTAATCTTAGGCGAGCCCAATGCCGGAAAATCATCATTGTTAAATGCCATAGCGCAAAGAGAAGCGGTTATAGTATCCGAGATTGAAGGCACAACCAGAGATGCCATAGACATACATCTTGATATTGACGGCTATCCGGTAATTTTTACCGATACGGCAGGTTTACGGCGCACCTCAGAAGAAATAGAGCAAAAAGGCATAGCCATAGCCTATGACAAAGCCAAAGATGCCGATATTGTTATATGTTTATTTGATAGTTTAAAAAACATACCTCAAGAGTTTGATTTTGTTGATGAAAACAAAAAAATATATGTGGCAAACAAGGACGACAAATTAAGTGATGAACAAAAAATAATCTTAAATAACAAAGGGTATATTTTGATATCGGCCAAATATCATCAAGGTATAGATATTTTGTTAAAATCAATCAGCGATAAGATAAGAGATAAATTTAGCTCAAATTCCGGTTTGTTAATTACCCGTCAACGTTATCGCGAGGCTTTACGCAACACCGTCAACTATCTCTCAGAGTTTAATTTTAACAAAGAAATAGAACTTTCAGCCGAAGACATTCGCCTTGCCTGCCGCGAAATAGGCAAGATTACGGGCCGCATAGAGGTTGATGAGATATTAGATAAGATATTTGGGTCTTTTTGTATAGGCAAATAAGATGGATAAGATATATGATGTTATAGTTATAGGCGGAGGACATGCAGGTTGCGAGGCAGCAGCTGCGGCCGCACGAATGGGAGCAAACACGGCGCTTATAACCCACAAAATATCAACTATCGGCGAGATGTCCTGCAATCCGGCCATAGGAGGCTTGGGCAAAGGTCATTTGGTAAGAGAGATTGATGCTTTGGATGGTCTTATGGGACAGGTTATAGATAAAGCCGGTATCCAATTCAGAATGCTCAACGCCTCAAAAGGACCGGCAGTCAGAGGACCAAGAGCTCAAGCAGATAGAGATTTATATAAACACTATATGCAAGAAACTCTAAAAAAACAAAAAAACTTAACGCTTATTGAGGCTTCGGTAGAAGGTTTGCTGTTTACGGATGACAAAATAAGCGGTGTTATTCTTGCCGACAAGAGTACCATAGAATCTCAAACGTTTATACTAACATCGGGAACATTTCTCAACGGAGTGATGTTTACCGGTCATCAAGCAACCATAGGCGGCCGTGTAGGAGAGGTTTCTTGTGCTGGTATAACACCGTATTTAAAGCAAAAAGGACTAAAAGTCGGACGCCTCAAAACCGGAACTCCGGCAAGACTTAACGGTAAGACCATCAACTGGAGTATATTAGAGAAACAAGAAGGAGACAAACACCCTCATCCTTTTTCTTTTTTAACCTCGGAGATAACAACCCCGCAAATAAGTTGTTATATTACCCACACCAACGAAAAAACGCATCAAATCATAAGGGACAATTTTGATAAATGTGCCTTGTTTTCCGGTCTTATTACCGGGATAGGGCCGAGATATTGTCCCAGCATAGAAGACAAACTTGTAAAATTTGCCGACCGCACCTCGCATCAGATATTTTTAGAGCCCGAAGGCCTAAATACCGATGTCGTATATCCCAACGGTATTTCGACCTCTCTTCCTGCAGATGTTCAAGAAGCTTTTATCCACACCATAAAAGGTCTTGAAGATGTTGAGGTTTTGCGACCGGCCTATGCCATAGAATATGACTATGTTGATCCGCAAGAGCTTAATCGTTGCCTGGAGTGCAAAAAAATACCCAACTTATTTTTAGCCGGACAAATAAACGGCACCACAGGTTATGAAGAAGCGGCGGCACAAGGATTGATAGCAGGAATTAATGCGGCACAAAAAGTTTTTGGCAAAGAAGAATTTATCATAGATCGTTCAGAGGCTTATATTGGGGTAATGATAGACGATCTCATAACCAAAGGTGTTGACGAGCCGTATCGGATGTTTACTTCGCGTTCGGAATATAGATTGTTTTTACGTTCTGACAATGCAGACATGCGCCTGACCGAAAAAGGCTATGATATAGGTTGTGTTTCTGAGGATAGATACGCTGTATTTAAAGCTAAAAAACAAGCGATTGATGATTTTAGGAGCTTAAGTCAAGAACAGTTTGTTTCTGCCGTTGAGTTAGCCAATGCCGGCCTAAATATAAAAAAAGACGGCATAAAGCGCAGTATATTTAATATTATGTCATACAACGATGTTTCACATGAAACAGTTCTTTCTCTTTTTCCTCAAATTAAGGAGATACCAGCCGATATTTATGAACAAGTAGAGATAGAGGCGCGCTATTCCGGATATATCAAAAGACAATTGGCAGATATAGAAGTTTTTAAAAAGGATGAAAACCTCAAAATCAGAGAGGATATAGATTATAGTCAAATTGGCAGCTTATCGCGAGAGATGATATATAAGCTATCCAAAGTCAAACCTTCAACCATTGGCGAGGCATCTCGTATACCGGGAGTAACTCCGGCCGCCATCACCGCACTTTTAGGATATATAAACAAATGAGAAAATGCCCAAATATAAAAACCGCCATATCTTTATGGCAGCAAAGCATCAAAGGAAACAGTTCCTGGAACAGCAACACCCATATCAGAGAATATATATATCATACCAACGGCGTAGGAAATTCCGCCTATAAAATAGCCGGCTACTGCGGGCTTAATCAAGAGAAAGCCTATATTTTGGGTCTGTTGCATGATTATGGCAAAATTCAAAACGAAAAGAAAACAGGCAAAGCACACTTTATTGTCGGATATAACAAGATGATGAAATTGGGTTTTGAAGAAGTTGCCAAAATTTGTATCACCCATTCATTTCCGTTAAAAAAGATAGTTTTTGAAAACTATCCGCAATATTCTCTTCAAGATCTAAAAAAAGCTCAAGAAATAATATCATCGCTGGAATACGATGATTATGACCGCTTAATCCAGCTTTGTGATATGTTTTTTGAGGGCAATAATATAGTTTCTTATAAAGAGCGTCTGTCCTGTATAAGCAAAAGATATAATTTGTCACCCAGCCAAATAGAAAGCCTAAAACAAGGATTTCTGCAAAACAAAAGTTATTTTGATGCCAAATGCGGCTGCAGTGTATATAAAATATTGGGAATAAAAGAATAGTTTTAATCAAGGCTTAAAGCATATTTTAAACAAAAAAGCGATACAAAAATATATACATTATTTGGATTATAGGTAAATAGAAATGCAAAAATTTACATATCATTGCCATAACAGCTTTAAGGGCATTTTTGATGGCCGCGACACCATCGAAGATATGATATCTGCCGCAGAAAACAAAGGTTTTGACACCATAGGCATAAGCAATCATTTCATCTATCATCCCACACTTGCCAAAATGCCTTATATGCACAGCTAAAACTTTTCGGATTTATATCAGCTCATAGACACCCACAAACAGTGCTTTGAAGAAATAGATAAAGCCGCATCCAATCATAAAATAAAAGTTCTAAAAGGTCTTGAGGTTGATTTTTTTCCCTCAAAAGAATGGCGCAAAAGCTTTGAAAAAATAAAGAAAGAGCTAAATGCCGACTATTATATTTCGGCCACCCATTTTATTCGCAACAAAGACGAATCTTTTATGTTCGGCATATATTTTCTAAATACCCTTCCCGCAAACACCAGCAAAGAAGACTTAAAAGAGTTTGTTTCCAACTATTGGGACAATATTACAGAATCGATAAAAAGCGGATATTTTGATTTTTTGGCACATCCTGATTATTGTTGCCAGTTTAATCTGGGTTGTGGATAAGAATGGATTTTACAAAAGCAAAAAAGGGTAGAAGCTCTAGCCGACAAACGAATGGCTTGTGAGGTAAACACCAACGGTATCCGTCGGATAGGACGCCCCTACCCTGACTGGTGGCTTGTCCAAGCAATGATAGCAAAAGATATTCTTTTGGTTATTAGCGATGACGCACATTATGCAACCGACATCGGTTCGCACTTTGCTGATGTAGAAGCCAAGCTAAGCCAAATGGGTTGTAAAAAACGTTTTTATTTTAATAAATAGATTCAATTTCAGGTGTTTAAGTTGTTGATTTAAAGCTTTTTTTGTTTTAGTGGCAAAAATGGTGTTTATAACTGCTTTTTTTGTGTTTTAAAATTATTATAAAAAATATACAAATAAATTATGCAAAAAGTGTTAACAGAAAATAATGTTTCACATGAAACAATCGGTCAGCTAAAAACTTATTTGTCTTTGTTGCAATCTTGGCAAGAAAAGATGAATTTGGTTAGCCGATCAAGCCTGGAAGATGCCTGGAATCGTCATTTTGTAGACTCTATGCAGCTGTTCAAATATATTCCTTTGTCGGCGCAAACTTTGGTTGACTTTGGCTCTGGAGCAGGTTTTCCGGGGATGGTGCTGGCAATAATGGCTAAAGAAAAAACACCGTATTTAAAAATAACTTTGGTTGAAAGCGTAAAAAAGAAAACGCTGTATTTAAACGAAGTGTCGCAAAAAACCGCCACTCCTGTCAATATAATCAACGACAGAATCGAAAATCTTAAAAACACCAAGTTTGATGTCATAACTTCTCGGGCCATGAGTTCGCTTAGTGATTTGCTGTCCTATGCCTACCCCTTTTGCCAAGAAAACACGGTTTGCATTTTTCCCAAAGGCAAAAACTATGCTTTAGAGTTGGCCGAAGCTCATCAAAAATGGCATTTCAAATGCCGTATTGAGCCAAGTGATGTGTCAGACGAAGGCAAAATTTTACTAATTACCGCAATCAAACCAAAAAGGAGAAAATAATGCCAAGAATTTTAGCTATTGCCAATCGCAAAGGAGGTGTCGGCAAAACCACCACCACCATCAACGTTGCTACCGCCATGGCTGCGGCCGGCAAAAAAGTGTTGGTTGTTGACCTGGATCCACAAGGCAATGCATCAACCTCCATGGGGGTTGATAAAAAAGGAAGTATGCCCTCATCATATGATGTCCTTTTAGGCAACGCCAGATTAACCGACGCGGTTGTTTGGACCGAAATACCTGGATTTTCGATTGTTCCGTCATCTCCCGATTTGGCCGCGGCAGAGATAGAATTGGTAGATATAGAAAAAAGAGAATATGCTCTCCGCAAAGCTCTCAATAAAGAAGCTGTTAATTATGATTATATTTTAATAGATTGTCCGCCATCCTTAAGTCTTATAACCATCAATGCCTTGGTTGCTGCCGATGCGGTAATAGTTCCTCTTCAATGTGAATTTTTGGCTTTGGAAGGAATTTCCGACCTTATTCGCAACATCAACACCATAAAAAAGAATTTCAATCCCAAATTGGCGCTGCAAGGTGTTGTATTGACCATGTATGACAAAAGAAATAATCTTACCCAAATGGTAGAAGACGATGTCAGACACTTTTTCGGTAAAAAGGTTTATGATACGGTAATACCGCGCAATGTCCGCATTTCCGAAGCACCCTCACACGGTAAACCTGTTTTGCTGTATGATTTCAAGTGTCCTGGTTCTCAAGCCTATATCGGATTAACCAAAGAAGTACTAAAAAGAGAAAGAGAGTTAGTAGCATGTTAGAAGAAAACAAGAAAAAAAGCTTAGGACGCGGCTTGGAGGCTCTTCTTGGAGAGGATATTCTATCCGACGAAGCTCCAGCTGTCAAAGCCTCGAATTATGTTAATATTGAAGATATTAGCATAGGTCCGTGGCAGCCGCGCAAAGAGTTTAACGAAGAAGCCATAAAATCTCTGTCCGCCTCAATTAAAGAAAAAGGCGTTTTGCAACCCCTAATCGTTCGCAACAAAGATGGAGCATATGAGCTTATAGCCGGAGAAAGGCGTCTAAGAGCGGCCAGAGATGCTGGACTTAAGGAAGTTCCGGTAATCATAAAAGAGATGTCTGACAATGAAGTTTTAGAAATAGCATTAATTGAAAACCTGTTACGCGAAAACTTATCTCCCATAGAAGAAGCCTCAGCCTATCAAAGTCTGATGGAGAATTTTTCGCACACGCAAGAAAAAGTAGCATCAATAGTCGGAAAGTCGCGTAGTTATATAGCCAACACCTTAAGATTACTTTCGCTTCCTGATGATATAAAAGATTTAGTATCCAAAGGCAAGCTTTCCGCCGGCCATGCCAGATGCTTGGTAGGTTTAGAAAACGCTCAAGCTTTGGCCCAAAAAATAATTGCCGAAGATCTTAATGTTCGTGAAGTTGAATCTTTGGTTGCCAAACAAAAAGACGGTACGTTAAATATTGTAAAAAAAGCCAAACAAACCAAAAACGCCGATATTTTGGATATTGAGCAAAACCTCAATAAAAACTTGGGTTTACGTATAAAAATAGCCCCCAACAAACAAGGAGGAGGCAAAGTAGTGTTAAAATATGCCTCAGTGGCAGAATTAGATATGATAATAAATATATTAGAGCAAAAAAAGCCAACTAATATTGCGCCTCAAAACACTGTATTTAAAGCTCCGGAGGCCTCAAACGAAAAATTTTCAATCAAATTTGTTGAATAAAGAAAGGAAAAGACATGACTATCTTAGAAAAAATGTTGGAAAACTGTGAGAAAGCCGGCTACACCACCACCAAAAACGTTCAAAAAATAGCCAATGCCAAGCAGATGATGTTTGGTGAGGCCGAATGGCAGCGATGCCCGTGTGACGGACAAAATCCGGATCGTTATTGTATATCACCATTATGTCGTCAAGATATAGAACGTGATGGCGAGTGTCATTGCCATTGCTATTGCAAGAAAATTGGCTAAACTTTAAGAACCCTAAGCAAGGGTTCTTTTTTTATCCTAAGCTTAATAATATTTTTACCTAATAAGATTTAACATAAAAAAAGATATTGCCATAAAAGGCATTGAAGTGTTTTAATACTCTTAAGACAAAACAAGACAGGGAAGAACACTGGGGCTTATAAAAAAATTTATTTTTGGTTTTGCGGCGTTATTTTTCATTTTAATAGGCGGAGCCGGTACGCAAAGCGACAGTATGCTTCTTCAAGGAGGCGGATTTATAG
>CASDRW010000060.1 GCA_949283275.1 uncultured Pseudomonadota bacterium | reverse complement strand
TCGATATTATGCAACAAAAACACCCGCTTTATGATTTGCTGGAGCCTACCATTGAAAAAATGGGGTTTGAGGTGGTTAGGATTATGACCATCGGGGTTAGTAATCCAACTTTGCAAATTATGATAGAACGCAAGGATAGGCAGAATTTGGTGGTGGATGATTGCGCCGCCGTCAGCCGCGCGGTGTCTGAGATATTGGATGAAAAAGACCCGATAGACGGTGAATATGCTTTGGAAGTGAGTTCGCCCGGGGTTGATCGTCCGTTGACCAAGCCGGAGCATTTTAAACGTTTTGCCGGATATGAGGCCAAAATCGAAACTGATGAAGCGGTGGACGGACGCAAGCGGTTTAAGGGTAAACTCAAGGGTGTCGATGGAAATAAAATAATTGGTTTGATTATGGAGGACGGAAAAGAATATAAAATACCGTTTGACGTAATTGCCAAAGCTAAACTGGTTCTGACCGATGAACTTTTGGCCAAAGAGATGGCCGAAATTTCGGATGAAGAATAATTTGTACTAACTTTGATTTGTTTTAGAGGATAAAATGCAAACACAAGAAAATATGCCAAGACCTGAAATTATTTTGGTTGCTGATACTGTGGCCAGAGAAAAAAGTATTGATAAGGAAGATGTGTTGGAGGCAATGGAAGTTGCCATTCAAAAATCGGCTCGTTCAAAATACGGTATGGAGCATGATATCAGAGCCCATATCGATCGTAAAACCGGCGCCATATCTTTGGCCAGATATCGCGAGGTTGTGGCTGACGAAAACAGTATTGAAAATGAAACAACCCAGCTGACCTTGGATGAGGCTTTGGCTTATGATCCCAAGATTAAGGTCGGTGAGTTTATTATTGATCAGCTGCCGCCGATTGACTTTGGGCGTATTGCCGCTCAGACAGCTAAGCAAGTTATTGTGCAAAAGGTTAGAGAGGCCGAGCGTAATAAACAATTTGAAGAGTATAAGGAAAAAATCGGAACAATTGTTAACGGAACAGTTAAGAGAGTTGAGTTTGGCAATGTTACGGTTGATATTGGTAAAACCGAAGCAATTTTGCGTCGCGATGAAATTATTCCCAGAGAAAAATTTAAGGTCGGCGACAGAATCAGAGCCTATGTTTTGGATGTCAGACGCGAAAATAAAGGTCCGCAGATATTCTTGTCTAGAACTTGCCCTGAGTTTATGGCCAAGTTGTTTACCTCGGAAGTGCCGGAAATTTATGACGGTATTGTGCAGATTGTGGCGGTGGCTCGTGATCCCGGATCTAAAGCTAAAATCGCCGTTAAAACCGATGATGTTACGGTTGATGCTGTCGGCGCTTGCGTCGGGTTGCGCGGTATCAGAGTACAGGCGGTGGTTAATGAGTTGCAAGGCGAGAGAGTTGATATTGTGCCTTATTCTGATGATAAGGCTCAGTATATTGTCAGCGCTTTGGCTCCGGCCGAGGTATCTAAGGTGGTGATTGATGAAGAAAACAACAAAATTGAAGCAGTCGTATCGCAAGAACAATTTTCAATTGCTATTGGCCGCAGAGGACAAAATGTCAGGTTGGCATCGCAATTGTTGGGCTGTGATATTGATGTTTTGACCGAGGAACAAGAGCAAGAACGCCGCTCAAACGAAAACAAAGTTCGGTCGCAACGCTTTATGGAGGCTTTGGATGTTGATGAAATGATTGCTCATCTGCTTATTGCCGAAGGTTTCTCCAATGTTGATGAAATTGCCATGGTTAGTGTTAATGAATTGGCCGAAATTGAGGGGTTTGACGAAGAAATTGCGCAAGAACTTCAGAAAAGAGCTAAAGAATATGTCGAAAAACGCAATAAGGAGTTTGCCGAAAAGAGCAAAACTATGGGAATCGATGAAAAACTTCAAGCAATTGAAGGTTTGGACAAAGATATGCTCTTGGTGTTGGCCAACAACAATATTCGCACAATCGATGATTTGGCCGACTTGGCGACTGATGAGCTGATTGAAATTTTGGGCGAGGATACACTGTCGACCAAAGAGGCAGAAAAAGTTATTATGGCTGCCAGAGCTCATTGGTTTGAGGAAGATCAAGCTTAGAAAAGGACGGTATCTCAGGCGGTTTGCTTAGGCAGATCGCCTGAGAGAGGATAAAACGGGTGAAATATAATGCCTAAGGATATAACCAGAAAATGCATCGTAACCGGGGAGGTGTTGGATAAAGGACAGCTCTTGAGGTTTGTCAAAGCTCCGGACGGAAGAATCGTCCCTGATTTTAAAAAGAAGCTGCCGGGTAAAGGGGTGTATGTGGTTAATGTCAAAACGGCTTTGGAAAAAGCAATCAAGGCTAATTTGTTTGCCAAGGCATTGAAGGAAAAAGCCAGAGTGGATGCCGAATTGGCAGAGCAAGTTGGACATTTGCTCCTTAAACAGGCTCTTGATGCAATTTCGTTGGCCAGAAAAGCCGGTGTTTTGATTTGGGGTATGGATAAAGTGACTGAGGCAATTAAAAAAGGCAAAGTTGCTTTTTTGGTGGAGGCTTCGGATGCCGGCAATGATGGGCATAAAAAAATGATGGCATATGCCAAAAATTTGGAAGTTTTTAATTTGTTTAAGATTGAGGAGTTGGATAAGGAACTGGCAAGAGAAAATACGGTTTATTTGGCCTTGGTTAAAGGTGAAATGGCAAAAGCAGTCAGAGAAACGTTTGTGCGGCTGACTTCGTTCTTAACAAATTAAATTTCGGATAATATGGAGTGAAAAATATATGACAGAGGATAATGCCAATAAAAAATTAACATTATCAGGGAAATCAACCCTGACGCTTAAATTGGGAGGTGTGAAACCGCAGAATCCTGACGGTAAAAAAATGGTGCAGGTGGAAGTGCGTAAAAAAAGAGTCATCGGGCAAACACCCGTATCCCAAGATAAAAAGCCAAAGATTGATGAAGAAACTGCTGCCAAGTTGAAACTTATCGCCGAGGCTAAGGAATTTGACAATAAACGCCGCCAAGAGGAAGAAGAGCGTAATTTGCAACGTCAAAAGCAAAAAGAAGAAGAAATTATTCGGCAAAAAGAAGTCGAAGAAGAAAAAAAACGTCAGGCAGATGAAGAATTAAGGAAAAAAGAGGAACAAGAGAAAAAGATTGCAGAGTCTGCTCCACAGAAAGAAGTTGAGAATAGAGTTTTAAATAAATTTAAAGAACGTCAGAAGCATGACTTTGATGATGAAGATGACGAAGAAGAAAACTATGGGGGCCATGCAAACAAGAAAGCAATTTCCAAAGAAGAGGTTTTTGAACAAGAACGAAGAAAACAAATTACCAAGAGATCTTTTGAACCGCAGCGCAGACAGGCAAAAGTCAGTATTCATAATATCGGAATGGATGATGAGGAGGATGATTATGGCTTTGGTGCTCCGCGCAGAAGATTTAAGAAAAAACAGCCGAAACCAGTAGTTCAGTTTGCACCGACAGAAAAAGTTATTAAAGAGGTGGTTATTCCGGAAATTATTACGGTGCAGGAATTGGCTAACCGCATGGCCGAAAAATCTGCCGAAGTTATCAAAAAATTGATGGCTTTGGGGGTTATGGCAACCATTAATCAACCGATTGATGCCGATACGGCGCAGATTATTGTGGAAGAATTTGGTCATAAATTTAAACGGGTGGCCGAAAGTGATGTTGAGCAAGGTTTGGTTGAAGAAGATACTCCAGAGCAATTGTTGCCCAGAGCTCCGGTTGTCACCGTTATGGGACACGTTGACCATGGTAAAACATCCCTGCTTGATGCTTTGCGTGAGACTAATGTGGCAGCTCGTGAGGCTGGCGGTATTACCCAACATATCGGCGCATACCAGATTACGGTTAAGTCGGGTCAAAAGATAACCTTTATTGATACCCCGGGGCATGAGGCTTTTTCTGAAATGCGCGCCAGAGGTGCCAAGGTTACCGATATTGTGGTTTTGGTGGTGGCTGCTAATGACGGTATTATGCCCCAGACAATTGAGGCTATTCGTCATGCTCAGGCGGCTGAAGTGCCGATTGTGGTAGCAATTAATAAAATCGACTTGCCGGGGGCTGATCCGATGAAGGTTAAAACCTCTTTATTGCAACATGGAATCGGTGTTGAGGAAATGGGCGGCGAATGTTTGTGCGCTGAAGTTTCGGCCAAAAAACGCATTAACATCGACAAGTTGGTTGACGCTATTTTGCTCCAGGCCGAGATGCTCGATTTGAAGGCCAACCCCAATCGCAATGCCGAGGGCGCAATCATTGAGGCCAAGATGGAAAAAGGCCGCGGTACGGTGGTTACGGCTTTGGTGCAAAAAGGAACGCTTAAAGTCGGCGATATTTGTATTGCCGGCAAAGAGTGGGGCCATGTACGCGCCATGTTTAATGAAAACGGGCATAAACTGCAAGAGGCCGGGCCAGCTACTCCGGTTGAGGTTTTGGGTTTGCAGGGAACGCCATCGGCTGGTGATGATTTTGTGGTGGTGGCTGATGAAGGCAAAGCCAAAGAAATTACCGGATATCGTATCAGAAAAGAACGTGAAGCCAAGCTGGTGAAATCGGCAAAATCGGCTATGGAGCAAATGCTTGATAAAATTAAGTCGGGTGAGGTTAAACATTTGCCGATTATTATCAAGGCCGATGTTCAAGGTTCAATCGAGGCAATTGAAGGCACGGTTTCGAAACTCTCTAATGATGAAGTCAGTGTTCAAATTTTGCACTCGGCGGTGGGGGCTATTTCCGAATCCGATGTTACTTTGGCCAAAGCCTCGCATGCGTTGATTATCGGCTTTAATGTCAGAGCCAATGCCCAAGCCAGAGATATGGCGCGCCGCGACGGAGTTGAGATTAAATATTACTCCATCATTTATGATGTGTTGGATGATATCAAAAAAGGTCTTGAGGGTATGCTCTCGCCCGAGCTTAGAGAAAAACTCTTGGGTTATGCCGAAATCCGCGAAGTTTATAACATTACTGGTGTGGGCAAGGTTGGCGGATGTATGGTTACCGAGGGTATGGTTAAACGCGGTGCCAAGATTAGATTGTTGCGTGATAATGTGGTGGTTCATGACGGGGCTATCGGCCAGCTCAAGCGCTTTAAGGACGATGTTAAAGAAGTCAAAGAAGGGTTTGAGTGCGGTATCTCGTTTGAAAATTACAATGATATTCAAAAAGGCGATTTTATTGAGTGTTATGAAATTGAGGAAATTGCCGCGAAGCTCTAAGGGCTTGATTGCTAAACAAATACCGGAGATTATGACATCTTCGGTATTTTTTTGTTTGACTCTATGAAAAATTTTGTCTAATTTGGAGACGGAAAAATAATTTTTAATTTTTTAAGCCTATGGAATGGTACTTATTGATTTACATTGTCGCTGTTTTCTTGTGGCGAAGATACGGCGGAATTTTTTACAACATTGTTACGGTCAGCAGCTGCTACTATGACGGGGACAAGGTCTATTGCTCTTTTGTTTGGCACGGAAAAGATTATAATAACGGTCTTTTTCGGTGGCCATATGAGGAAGAGGTGGATGAGTATACTCGTTTTTTTATCAGAGGTTTCGACTTTGAAACCAAACTTTGGGTATTGGAACCGGTAAAAAATTATGAAAACTAAATCTTATGGAAATGGTATTACTTGGCGCCATTATGGGCGTTACGGTGCTGCTTGCGGCATTGTCGTTTAAAGTGCAGCCCTTGCCAATGATACGTTCTTACTCCAAGTTTGTCGGTGGAATTGACTTTTTTATTTTGGGCGGCGGTATTGTTGTTGCCTGGGTAAATGAGATTTCTTGGGAAGAGCTGGCGTTGTGGCTTGGATTGTTCGTTGTTTTTTGCGGGATACAGCAAGAGGCCGTTATGGCAATGAAAGAAAAATTTGTTGCTTATGTTAAACAGCATGCGGACAATGCGTATTTTGTCATTGATGAAATTGTGGCAGAGGGAGAGGCCGTCGGATGGGTTTTCTTAGAAGATGGTGATGATGAGTTTGTCTGTGCTGCGCTGTGTGTCGATGATGATGTTAAAGAAATTTCGTCAGAGTATGAATATCAGGTATCGCTTTATATCGGTTATGATGTATTCGGACAACCGAAAACTCTGATGTGTAGACTGATAAGCGAAAGCGATGAGGAGTAAAATCCTCGTCGCTTTTGACGTTTAAATAATCCTTGAAAAATAAAATTTTTGTTGTATAAACTTGGGAGCGAGGCAAGAGCACCCCTGGAGGCCTTGCCTTGGAGTACTTAAATTTTATTGAAGGATTTGAAAAATGTTTACATTTAATGCTGAAAAAAGAGAAAAAGCAGGTAAGGGGGCAGCTCGGGCATGTCGTCGTGAGGGCCGCATTCCTGCCGTTATTTATGGTGGCAAACAAGAGCCGGTTATGATTTCTTTGCACCCGGTTGAATTGGAAAAAGCCCTTGATACCAGAGGTTTTTATGAATCTGATGTCGAAGTTGTATTAGATGGCAAAAAAATTGCCGTTATTTGCAAAGATGTTCAGTTCCATCCGGTATCGGATAAGCCTATTCATGTTGATTTCATCAGAAAGTAAAAAATTCGTCTAATGGGCAACTAATACAAAATTAGCAATATGGCGGCTTCGGTCATGTACTGGTTTGTACACTCACTCGCCGCCAATCTTAATTTTTATTATTTGCCGCATTATCC
>CASDRW010000059.1 GCA_949283275.1 uncultured Pseudomonadota bacterium | reverse complement strand
TGCTCCGGTTGATTTTGACCTTAAAGAGGCGTAGTTTTGTTATTTTTGTGAGGCAATGTAAGTTGCCGATACAAAAATTAAAAAACAAGTGACCGAAGCGAGTTGGCGAAAAATTATTTTGAGCCCTACGAGCAAGACCAAATCCTTACCGCTCCGCCAATACTTCAAAAAGACACCCTTGCGGTGTCTTTTTGAAGTATTGTTGTGATGAGTGGTTTTGAATTCTCAAACTTTTTTGCCCCTAATCCCATTTCCTAAACACAAAAAACACCGCCAACAAAATAAGTGCAAACCCCACCACATAATTCCACTTCAAATCTTCTTTAAGATAGAGGATAGAAAACACGCAAAACACCGCAATTGTGATAGCTTCTTGCATAACTTTAAGCTGTGGTGCATCAAAATACTCATGTCCCAAACGATTTGCCGGCACCTGAAAGCAATACTCAAAAAAAGCAATTCCCCAACTTGCCAAAACGACCAACCACAATGCCGCCGACTTAAACTTCAAATGCCCATACCAGGCAAAAGTCATAAACACATTAGATATAATAAGCAGAATCATCGGATAAAAATGTCTAATTTATTGCTCTCCTTATTTTTCCCTTTGGCGCACCACAACGCCGCCTCAAACAACAAATACGTCGGCACCGCCAGCATCAGTTGGCTGATAATATCAGGCGGAGTTAAGATTGCCGCTACAATCAACACCCCCACCAAGACATAAGGCCTTTTTGCCCTAACTGTTTCGTAAGATGCCACCCCAAATTTTATCAACGAATATGTAACAAGCGGAAACTGAAACATCACTCCAAACACCACCGCCAGCCATAGCCCCAAACTTATGACATTAGATATGCCAAACATCGGCCTTATCTCGTCAGAGGCAAAACTAAGCCCAAAATTAATAATCAGCGGCAAAATAAAAAATATACAAAACGCCACTCCGATCACAAACAGGCTTGCCGAGCTAAGCACAATAGATCTGATAAACTTTCTTTCGTTGTCATAAAGCCCCGGCAGCACAAACAGCCAAATTTTCCTTGCAACATAAGGAAAACACACCACCAAATCCAAAACCGCCGCGGTTTTAATCTGTAAGATAAACACTTCCATCGGAGCAAAATAATTAAGCTCCGCCTCATTTGCACCAATCATCACCGCAATCAACCACTTAATGACATAAGGCGAGGCCAAAAACATTGGCACCAAGCCAACACCCAGTGCCACCAAACACTTTATCAAGGTTGAGCGCAAAGCTTCCAGATGCTCCACCAAACTTTGGTCTTTATCTTCCGGCATTTTACTTGTCGTTTTCAGACTTTTTAGCCTCATCCTCGGCGGCCTTTTCCACCGTATCTTTCAAATCTTTGGCCTCGTTTTGCAACATCTCTTTGGCCTTTTTATACTCATATTGAGCCTTGCCCAAAGCCTTTGCCAGCTCAGGGATTCTCTTACCGCCGAACAATATCAAAACCACCACCAAAATAAGTACTATTTCCGTCAACCCCAAAGACATTTTTTCCTCCCTTTACAAAACCTTTTGTTCTTCAATTGTTGTCATACTGATTGCCGCAACCGAGCATTTTGCCTTGCAAGCTCCGCAGCCGATACAATTTGTATCATCAATTTTTGGCGCTTGCCCCATTTCTCTTGCAATAGCCTCTCTTGGACAGCTCATAACACACAAACCGCATTTAATACATTTTTTTTCATCAATCACCGCCAACCCGATTTGCGTTTTTTGCTTTTGCTCCAGAGATATTCTCTCAATTGCCCCCGATGGACAAACCCTAGAGCATTCATGGCAATCATAATCGCAAAAACCACTCGAATAGTCAAGATGCACTGCTCCAAAATCATCATTTGCTTGTTTAATAATTTTCATCGGGCAGCTTGCAACACACAAATTGCAGTTTAGGCACCTGTTGACAAATTCTTTTTCATTTTTGGCACCAGCCGGCAAAACAACCTTTTTAACTTTGGCGATAGCATTTTGCGCCATTATCATTCCGCTTTTTGCCGCCACCGCCAACACGGCCATAGCCGCCCCCAGGGTCAACAGCTTGCGCCGCCCCAAATCAAACTTTGGCTCTTGCTTTGGTGCCTTGCCGTATCTGATTGCGCTCTTTTTGCAAACACTCAAACACTTCAGGCATTTAACACAAGTCTCGTTGTCTACCGTCTTGTTTTTGATATCAATACACCCTGCCTGACATTTGCTGGCGCACGCCCCGCAGGCAACACAAGCTTTGTCATCAATATATATTTTAAGAAGCGAATGTTTGGCCATCAGCCCCAATATTGCCCCCACCGGACAAATATTGGTGCAAAATATTCTCCCCCCAAACCAAACCGCAACGGCAATCAGCCCCAACATCACCAAACCATAGACCGTACCGCTCAAAATTTGCCCAGCTATTGCATAAGGCTCGATTTTTTGCGCCGCAATCACGCTTCCGCCAAGCATCATTCCCAACACACCTGCCGCAATCAGATATTTATAAGGCCTGTTTTTTTGCAAATTTCGTCTGCGAGCAAAGACAAGCTCCAACACCTCTTGCATCAGCCCCAAAGGACACAAGACCGAGCAATATACCCTGCCTAATATCAGCGTTATCAACACTATGACAAGCAATATTCCCAACCAAACAACAGAGAAATCAACCATCACTCTTTGCAACAGGGCTGCTATTTGCCAATCAAAAATCTTTATTTGATAAAAGACACCTGCAAAGGCCAACCCGCTCAAGAGCAATACTACAAAAGCCAGGCTTATTCTTAGATAATATAATTTTTTGCTCATTTAATAAGCCCCAATCCCTCAAGCCAACTCCTAAGTCCAACGGTAATTTTGCCATATCCGACCCAAGCATTATCACTCACATTACAACCCTTGCATTGGGCTTTCAAATCATCAATGGTATTTTGCTTTCCGCCACCACCATGAGTAACAAACGGCACCACCGTTTTTCCATCCAAATCATAAGCCGCCAAAAAACTGCTAACCTGCGGTGTAATTGTTCCCCACCAGTTTGGCGAGCCGATAAATATAACATCATACTGAGCCATATTTTCAACTTTATTCAACAATTTGGGGCGATATCCATTGGCAATTTCTTTCTTTGCCTGTTGCACCATTGCCGAATAATCTTGAGGATACTCACCTTCTGTTTTAATTTCAAACAAATCCCCGCCGACATTTTTACTTATTTCCAAAGCCACTTTCTTGGTATTGCCGCTATATGAATAATAAGCAACCAAAATTTTGGGATTTTCTTTCACCATCAAAACCTCTCCTTTTGTTTGCGCCCACAACAGCCTATATCCTACACCACCGGCCACAACAACCAACACAACTAAAAACAACCACCATTTGCTCATCTCTCTTTCTCCTTTTCCTTTAGGCCTCAAAAGCTTTGGCCACTTTTTTCATCCATTGGCTGATTTCAATATGCTGCGGGCAATTTTTTTCGCACAACCGGCAGGCAATACAACTCGATGCTTTGCCGTGGGTTTGGGCCAATTTGTCATACTCAGCCTGTTGCGATTTGAAAGGATTGCTGCCCCTTCCGTTTGCACCCTTGTTATACAGCATAAAATAGTCCGGAATGGCAATTTTCATCGGGCAAGCATCAACACAATAGCGACAAGCCGTACACGGGATTTGCAACTCATCATGCAACGCCCTAACCGCCGTTTCAATAACTCTTTTTTCTTTGTCATTCAAAGGTTCAAAATTTTGCATATAAGCGGTATTATCCTCAACCTGAGCCAGATTGCTCATCCCGCTCAAGACCATCATCACCCCAGGCAGCGATGCCGCATAGCGTATTGCCCACGAGGCAGGCGACATCTCAGGTTCAACATTCCTAAATATCTGCTCCACATTAGGCGGCAAATTGGCCAAACTTCCGCCTTTAACCGGCTCCATCACAATCACCGGCTTGTTATACCTTTGGGCAATTTCGTAGCAACGCCGTCCCTCAATCTCGGGGTTGTCCCAGTCAATATAGTTAATTTGCAATTGCACAAAATCAATATCATCGGCGTGTTCTTTCATCACCTCTTCCAACATATCGGCATTACCATGGAACGAGAAGCCGACATTTTTAACCTTGCCTTGTTTCTTTTTGTCGTTTACAAAGCCAAAACTGTCAAAATTGCGCACATTATCAATTGTATTTGGATTAATATTGTGCACCAAATAATAATCAAAATACTCAAGCCCGGTTTTTTCCAATTGTTTGTTAAAGACTTGCTCTTGCTCGGCTTTGCTTTTTATCATCCCGACCGGAAGCTTGCTTGCAACGGTAAATTTGTTGCGTGGATGACGTTCAACCAAAGACTTGCGCAAAGCAATTTCGCTTTCATGTCCCATATACATCCACGCGGTGTCAAAATAGGTAAATCCCCGCTCCAAAAACAAATCAACCATTTTGTTAAGCTCGTCATAATCAATGGCAGTCTGGTCTTTCTTATCTTTCAAGGGTAGCCGCATAAACCCGAAACCAAGCTTGTTTTTGGGATTAATCTTAGCCCGCACCGCCTCGGAGATTGCGGCCTCTTCGGCCAAAGTAAGCTTAGGCAAAGCCGCCAAAGCAAAAGTCGCCAACGTACTAAACAAAAACTCTCGTCTGTTCATGAATTTACCTCCCTCAACTTTTTAATAGAAATATTGTAATCTTTAGAGGTTAGTCTAAGTCAAGTATTTTTTAGTCCTATGTACACAATCTTTTTAAATTGCCCCTTTTTTCCAAAAACAGCGGAGAATAGTGCAGATAAAAGCATTTATAGGATAAGCAAAATTCTAGTGTACTTAAAGCGTACATGAATTTTACTTACTTCCGTACTAAATGCTTTTAGATGTGCTGTTATACGCCATTTTTAGTAAAACAGGCTTAGGATACTTCTGGCTGACATTGATGCAAGCGAGAGGGAGTTAATTGCCAACTGCTGGCGAGTTTGGAGCGAGAGGTATTGGGCTGAGGCCTCGTTCATATCTGCCAAAGTGATGTTGTCAGCTCCGGTTTCTAAGATATCGGTTAAGCCCCCGGTAAAGTTAATTCTGGTGGTGATGATGGAATATTGGTTGCCCAAATTTTCGGCCAAAGAACGCAATGTGGTGATAGAGGTGTTGAGTTGGTTGATGACATCTTCAATATCGCCTTGGTTTTGCCACAAGGCCTCGTTGATATTAAGCGCCTTGCTGGTGATATCTTGGCCCAAGACATTAAAGACATGAGTTCTGTTTTCATCAAACACCACCTTAAGGTTGCCGCCTTTGAGCAAATTGATACCTTGATAAGAGCAATCTGACAACAACTTGTCATATTCTTTGATGATTTTATTAAAAGTATCGCTGTCTTGATTTTTATTACCATCAACCTTCATCTGATAGGTTTGTGCCGTTCCGGTTTGCACAATATTATCAGGGTAATCTTCGGGATTACCCAAACTTTGTTCGGTTTGATCCAAGAATAAATCGTTACTTACCACCCCACCGAAATCTATACCTTCAGCCGTCGCCTTAACCGAAATATTAACCCCTTTTTCAATCAAAATTCCATTACCTTCCTGATAAGATGAACTATCCGAACCATATTCATTTTTTACCACAAAAAAATTACCTCCACTACCTGTTGTAATCATTGAAACAGATGCTCCGGCATAAATATTGGTAAAAGCCAAGCTGTTAAGGCAAATAACATTATTCTCTACCTTTATTTCAAGATTTAGTACTGCGGTTGAATTAATATTAATCGTAGATTGCGTATGGCTCCATATTCCCCATTGAGCACTATCGTTTAAGAAAAAATCTATCTGTCCGTTAATATCAATTTGTGATGTCCTGTAAGCAAAAACACCCACTGCTCGATAACCGGACAAGTTGATATCATTATCACCTGATATCTCAATCTCCGCCCCATTCTTTGCCATAATCCCAAACACACCATAAAAACCCACATCGGTTGACTTGCTGGTAATATTTAAGTTGACATCTAGAACTTTGACATTGCTTACCCCATCCGCATAAATTGCTGCAACAAATTGATTTTTTTTGTAGGTTGAGCTAAAATCAATATCCAATCCGGCAACCAAAGAGTTGTTGCCGGCGATAATGCCGTGTTGCTCATTATCGACATCAAAATCAAAAGTCAGCTTGGTTGCCGCCACATTTTTATCCAGATAAGACACCCCTACCAAAGACTGCCCGTCTTTTAGCTCTATACTTGAAGATATGTTGGTTATATCTTGGGTTATTACAATCAAGCCTTCTTTGCCGCTTGATATGGCTTGGCGCAGTTCGTCCTCGGTTGCAACTCTGGCAATAATTTCTTCTTCTCCTTTTTCCAAAGCGGAATTGGCAACAGCTTGAGCTTGCTCTAGCATGGTAATGGCGTGTTCGATACCTTGATTG
>CASDRW010000058.1 GCA_949283275.1 uncultured Pseudomonadota bacterium | reverse complement strand
TCTTCTGCATTGGCTGGATTAATCATAAAAAAAATTGCTAGTAACCATAAAATCTTTTTCATTCTCAAACTCCTAAGGATAAATTATAATAATCATAATCTCAAAAGTTGAAAATAAGGTTAAAGCCTATCTTATATCTCCTTAAACACCCTATGGATAGCAGGATTTGATGAAAGTAATTAAAACCTATACCAAATAAAACGATTGTAAAACCTTTATATTTTGATACAATGAAAAAGATAGGAAGAATCCGTTTTTATGGAGATAATGAAAATGCAATATTTAACTCAAGAAAATGCGGCTGATTTGAATTTTATCAAGCAAATCTTGAGTAAAAATGGTCTTTCAATAATTAAAACAATAGTTCCATTAAAAAGCGGTTCTCGCTCGGTTGCTTATTATGCGGATGATTATATTGTGCGTTTTCCCAAAGCCGAGATTATTTGGCAGACAATGAAACGGGAAAAAGCATTATTGATATGATTTATCCTCATTTAACGCCAACATTTGCTGATAAAATTCATAAAATAAATTTAATCGAAAATGAATATCCATTCTCCATATCTGAGCGATTTGTCGGTAAAATTTGCGATGGGCGTCCCGAAAGCGAATATGCCATACTTTATCAAAATTTGACACCTATGCAACAAAAGAAATTAGCTTGTGATTTAGCTTTATTTTTTTATAAATTGCATCAAAATAGTTACGATTTATCTTTTGCTACGAATAAGGTACCAATTTTATGACCACAGCGGTTTCTCTTTCGCGTGATGAGCTGGCTTATGACTTTGCCTTATTCTTTAGCTTTTAATAATGAGGAAAATTTTATTTTTTGGGGGAAAAGAAAAATTTTTTGAACCCGAATGATGTATTGTTCGTTTATAAATATATGAGAGTTTGAAAAATATTGGGGTGAGGCCTTGAAAAATGGATAAGCTAAAACAATTAATTGCGCAAAAGAAAAAGTGGTTGGTTTATATTTTGCTGGCGGTGGTGCTGTTGGGAACGGGTAAATCTTTTTTTGATGATGAAGAAAAAGTTGCCTATATTACCGATAGTGTCAGGCGACAAGATATAGAAAAAGTGGTTAATGCCACAGGCGAGGTTAGGGCCAGCAATTTGGTTACCGTCGGCGCTCAGGTCTCGGGTAAAATTGAAAAACTTTATGTCGATGTCGGGCAAGAGATAAAAAAAGGTGATCTTATTGCCGAGATTGATTCTACCACCCAACAAAACGAAGTTGATATCAACAAGTCCAAACTCAACAGCTATCAGGCGCAGCTTAAGGCCGCGCAAACGTCGTTGAAAGTTGCCGAAAAGCAATATAAGAGAATGCAAAGCTTGAAAAAAAGCAACGCCGCCTCATCAGAGGATTTGGAAAATGCCGAAGATGCTTTTGAAACAGCAAAAGCCAAGGTAACAGAGCTTGAATCTTCGGTAAAAGAAACCGAAATATCCTTGAGTACGGCCGAGACCAACTTGGGCTATACCAAAATTACCGCGCCGCTTGATGGGACGATTGTATCGGTTCCGGTGAAAGAAGGGCAGACCATTAACGCGGCAATGGATACGCCGACCATCGTACAGGTGGCCGATTTGAGTCAGATGGAAATTTTGATTGAAATTTCGGAAGGTGATATTGGCAACATCAAACCGGGGGTAAAAGTTACCTATAGTATTTTGGCCGATTTGGGTAAGGTTTATGAAACAACGCTAAAGTCGGTTGACCCGGGGTTGACATTGCTTACCGACGGTGAATATACCGAAGTGGTTGATGACGGCGAGGCCATTTATTATTACGGCCGTTTGAGCGTGCCTAATAATGACGGCAAATTGCGTATCGGGATGACCACGCAAAATGTTATTTATGTCGAAAGGGCCGAGAATGTTTTGACGGTTCCGGTAACCGCGGTCAAAACAAATGCAAATGGTAAATATGTGGAAGTATTAACCAAAAACGGTGTGGTACAGAAAAGCATTGAAACCGGTGTATCGGACGGACTTAATATGGAAGTTAAAACCGGAGTTGAGGAAGGAGATGAAATAATTATTGCCAAAATGTCGGCGGCCGAGATTTCCGATAAAGCATTAAGTACAAGAGGGCCAAGGAGATTTTAGGCGATGAACATTATTGAGCTCAAAAAAATAAATAAATATTTTGGGGCCGGCAGCAATCAAGTGCATGTGCTGAAAAATGTTGATTTGAGCATTGAAAAAGGCGATTTTGTGGCGATTATCGGCCAGTCGGGTTCGGGAAAATCAACCATGATGAACATCATTGGCTGTTTGGATGTGCCGACATCAGGCTCCTATAAAATCAACGGGGTTGAAGTTGGCAAAATGAACAAAGACCAGTTGGCAGAATTGAGATGCAAGACCTTTGGATTTATTTTTCAACGCTATAATTTGTTAACCTCCCTTAAGGCAAGCGAAAATGCCGCATTGCCGGCGGTTTATTTGGGGCTTAATACCGAGGAGAGAAACCAAAGAGCGGTTGAGCTGTTGAAGCAGTTGGAATTGGGTAACAAACTTGACAACAAACCAAACGAGCTTTCGGGTGGACAACAGCAAAGAGTGAGTATTGCCAGAGCTTTGATGAACGGCGGCGAAATTATTTTGGCTGATGAGCCGACTGGTGCGCTTGATTCTAAAAGCGGCGAGATGGTGATGGAAATTATTAAAAGACTACACCATCAGGGACACACCATAATCTTGGTTACGCATGATGCCAAAATTGCCGCTCAGGCAAGCCGGATTATTGAAATTAAAGACGGAGAGATTGTTTCCGATACCAGAAAAAGCAATGAGTTTTATGAAGTAACAGATACCCTCAAGCCGGTTAAGCGAAGTAAAATAGATGCGCTTAAATATAGCTTTTTGGAATCGTTTGGTATGTCGGTTCATGCCATAGTATCTAATAAAATGCGCTCGCTTCTGACGATGCTTGGCATTATTATCGGTATTGCCTCGGTGGTGTCGGTGGTGGCTTTGGGTAATGCCTCGCAGGCCAAAATTATGGAACAAATTAACTCTATGGGAACCAACACAATTGATATTATGCCGGGAAAAAGTTTTGGCGATATGCGCTCAGGCAAGGTTAAAACTTTGAAGGTGAGTGACTCTGATTATTTGGCCAAACAGGGGTTTATTGACAACTCGACGCCAAGTGTGTCGGCAAGTGGTACGTTGGTTTTTGGCAATTACTCGCTGACGGCGCAGCTTAAAGGAGTGGGCGAAGAGTTTTTTGAGGTTAAAGGACGCAAAATTGCTCAAGGGCGCATCTTTACCAAGCAAGAAGTGCAAACGGCATCCTCAGTGGTGGTGATTGATGATAACACGCTAAAAGAAATTTTTGCCGACAATCCAAATCCAATCGGGGAAATCATAATCTTTAACAAAAAGCCGCTTAAAGTTATCGGTGTGACGGAGAAAAACAGCTCGCAAGGGCCGGATTCAGATTCAATGAATATTTGGGTGCCTTATACAACCGCAATGTATAAAATTAACGGCAGTACCGATATTAACTCGATTACGGTTAAGGTGGCGGATAATGTCAACTCGCAGGTGGCAGAGGAAAGTATTGAAAATATTTTAACCGCGCTGCACGGCACCAAAGACTTTTTTATGATTAACAGCGACAGTATTAAGCAAACGGTTGAAAGCGCAACCAACACCATGAAATTGTTGATTGCAAGCATTGCGGTTATTTCGCTGATTGTAGGGGGAATCGGCGTGATGAATATTATGCTGGTTTCGGTTACGGAAAGAACCAAGGAAATCGGTATCAGAATGGCTATCGGTGCGCAACAGGCCGATATCTTGCAACAGTTTTTGATTGAGGCAATTTTAATTTGTTTGGTGGGTGGTTTTATGGGCGTTTTCTTATCAATGATTATCGGTTTTTGCTTTAATACTTTTTCGGAAGATTTTGGGATGATTTTTTCAACCGCGTCTATTGTGTTGGCGTTGGTTTGCTCAACGGCAATCGGCATAATTTTTGGGTATATGCCGGCAAAAAATGCCTCAAACCTTAATCCGATAGATGCTTTGGCGAGTGAATAAAATGACAAAATATATGATAAAATTTATGGCGTTGTTACAGATATTGTTGATTGCGGGATGCGCAACCAGCAAATATCAAGTGCTTGATTTGCAAGAAGAGCTTAACTACACCAAACAGATTGCAGAACAATATAAACCCGACCTTGAGTGGTGGAAACAATATAACAATCAGGAACTTAACCGCTTGGTGGAAGTGGCGCTGAAAAACAATCCCGATTATTTGAAAGCGGCAATTAACATCAATAAAGAATTATACAACCTTAATTTGGCAACAAGCGATTTGTTTCCGACGTTGTCTGCCGGTATGGGTGCTTCAACCCAAAGAAGGATAGACACCAAGGACAATTTTGCCAGCAATTTTTCGGGTGAGGCCGGGTTGAGCTATGAGGCCGATTTGTACGGCAAAATAAGAGATTTGCAATCGGTGCAAGAGTTTGAGTATCAGGCAACAATTATGGACAAGGAAAGCGCCAAGCTAAGCCTGATCAACAGCGTGGTCGATTTGTATTTTAATCTTGAATATCTGTATAATACGATAGAGGTTACCAAAGTTAACATCAAGGCGTATCAAGAAATTCAAGATATTATGGAGAACAAATATAAAAGCGGGTACAGCGATAATTTGGAGTTTTTGGAATCAAAACAAAGTTTGATATCGGAAGAAAGCAGGCTCTTGGAGCTTGAAACCAGTTTTAAGGAAATGGAAACCTCGTTACGCAACATCTTAAACCTTAAAGCAGGAGAAGAGTTTGAGATAGCGTATGGCGATATTTTGGAGCAAGAGGTGTTAAGCCCAAATACCGATGTGCCGGTGGCGGTGTTGGCACTAAGGCCTGATTTGCAAGCCAGCCAATATCGTTTGCAAAAGGCATTTAAAAACTTGCAGGCGGAAGAAAAAAACTGGTACCCGAATGTGTCGTTGAGCGGATTTATCAATTCGTCATCATCTAAAGCAAGGACAACTTTTGATTTCCCCTATATATTGGGAAATGTATCGCTTGATTTGCCGTTTTTGGACTGGAATCGGGTGAAAAACAATATCAAAATATCCGAGGCCGATTATCAGATAGCGGTGATTGATTTTAAGGATACTTTGACCCAAGCTGTAAACGAAGTTGCTTATTACTATTTTGCCTATGAAAAATATGGTGAGCTTTATAAAAACACTCAGGCAAATTATGACAATGCTCTAAAAATTACCAAATATTATGACAGCAGGTATAATATGGGCAAAACCGAGTTTAAAAACTTTTTGGAAGCGGTTCACAGCGAGAATTCCCTAAAAAATGATTTGATACAGCAAAAATATCAAATTATAAAATATGAGAACTATATCTATAAAGCAATGGCCGGTAAATACTAAAAGGAAAAGACAATGCTTGATAATGATAAACTTCAGGAATTGAAAGATAAGGGGCAAATATCCGAAGCAGAGTTTGAACAGCAAAAGAGACGATTGGCCAATAAAATATTGCGCAAAGAGGATAGAATTTCTGCTAAAAGCGGAATCGTGTATATTATTTTGGCGTTTTTTTTCGGGGCAATCGGGGTACATAATTTTTATGCCAAATATTGGAAAAGAGCTTTCGCTCAGTTGATTTTGTCTTTGATTGCACCTTATATGCTCTATGTCCCGTTGTTGTTTACGTCGTTTTGGGCAATGCTGGAATTGTTGTTGGTTAATAAAGGACCTGACGGGGTGTTGTTCAAAGGGAATCGCAAAGTAATTTGGGCTTTGAGAATTGCCGCAATTTTGGTTTTGGTATTGGCGTTTTCTTCTACCGATATGATAATAAATGATGCTGATATGGAAATGTTTGCAGAAATTTAAAAAAAAGGGCTTGCAAAATAAAAAATATATGGTATTAACTATCTCACACGATGCGGGTATAGCTCAGGGGTAGAGCGCAACCTTGCCAAGGTTGATGTCGTGGGTCCGAATCCCATTGCCCGCTCCAATTCATAAAAAACCACCTTATAAGAGGTGGTTTTTTATTTGAGATAAAGCTTTTGAGCCAAAGCTAAAAATTGTTGCGATGAGATTTCTTCCGGACGCATGGTTGGTAAAATGCCAATCTCGTGGCAAATAGAATCTAGGTCAGAAAAGTTTTTTAAGCTTTGACGAATCATCTTGCGGCGCATGGAAAACGTTTGAGACGTTAGTTTCTCAAGCGCCTTTATTTCTTCGATATTTAAAGCATGTGATAAAGGAGTGAAAACCAAAACACTGGACCATACTTTGGGCGCCGGAGTAAAGCACTCGGGATTTAGATCAAAAAGGTGGGTTATACTGCATTGCAATTGTGCCAAAATCGAGATGCGGCCATAGTCTTTGGTGCGAGGTGAAGCCATTATCCGGTCGGCAACCTCTTTTTGAAACATCAAAGTCAATGAAGAATATTTTTTGATATCATATAACCATTTGGTTAGAAGCGGGACCGAAATGTTATAAGGCAGATTGGAAACAATATGCTTGGCATATTTTTCAGCAAATGCAAAATCATAAGTCAAAGCATCTTGATTGACAATCTCCAGAATGTCTCCGGTTTTGTTTTTAATATCCTGCATAATTTTGATGCAGCGTTCGTCAAGCTCAATAACCGTCATTTTGTCCGGTTCTTGCTCCAGTACCGAGCGGGTCAGACCGCCGGGGCCAGGGCCTACTTCAAAAATATGGGCGCCGCTAAATGATGTTAGGTTTTGGCTGGATAAAGACATCCGGACTATTTTGTCGGTGATGTTTTTATCAAGCAAAAAATTCTGCCCCAAACTTTTTTTTGCCAATAAACCTTGAGCCTCAACGGTAAGCCTTAAAGAAGGCAAAGTTTGAATTGCAGTTTTAATATCCATTAAACAAACGCCTTATTGTTTGATTTCAATGATGGCTTTTTGCTTAACTTCTTGAAGTTTGTTTTTGGAAATGGCCTCCATTTTTTGGTTCTCAAGCAGGGTTTTTATTTCTTTTGAATCCGGCGAAAAATTAGGGTTTTGTTTAGGATCAAAAACTTGTTGCAGTTTAAGAATATAATAGCCATCTCCAATCAAAATGGCGTCGCTTATTTCTCCGGGAGACATTGAGGATAAACGCATTTCTAAGGCTGAGAGCATTTTGCCGGAGTTGATCCAGCCTAAATTGCCACCGTTGGAGGCAGAAGGTGCTTCCGAAAAATGGGCGGCATAAAGCTCAAAACGGGGATCTTCTCGGAGCTTGTCAACCAGACCTTGAATATCTGCCGCGTTCTTTTTCTTGATATAAATTTCGGAAACCAAATATTTTTTTATGCTCATATCTTCGGTTACTTCGCGGATGGTTTCATCGATTTCCTTTTGGGTGATGTTGGCGGTTTGATAATATTGATTGCGAACCATCTTTACCCAGGCGATTTCGGTTCTGATGTTGTCGGCTAAGGCCTGGCGATTGATGCTTTTTTGCGACAGAGAAGATAGGTTTATTTGATTTTTTTGAGCCCAGCCTTTCATTTGCTCTTCTACTTCCGCATCGCTTACTGAAATTCCGGCTTTGGCGGCGGCTTGCGCTTTTAGTTTTTGCTCAATGGTTTGGGCTAAAACACGCTGCTTTATCATTTGGGCTGTTTGAGCGTTGTAGGGTATGGGCGAGTTGAGCATAAATATGTTAAGCTGGTCTGCTAAATCTTCGCTTGAAATTATTTCGCCGTTGACCAGAGCCGCTATTTTGATTGATTCGGTATGAGCGGAAAAAATAAATAAGGTTGAAAATAAAAAACTTAAAAATATTTTTTTCATATTTTAGCTCCTTCATGATTAATCTGTTCCTACACCACCAAGTGTTTTGAGGAAGAATGAAAAGTAAAAAGTTATGTCATTTTCATCTTCAGGGTCATCCGAAAATTCTTTTTCTAAGTGGAAGGAAAAACGAGAACATTCATCTTCGTAAATTATTCCACCGCCGTTGGATATGGTGCGATTGTTGACGAGGTCTTGTCTGGAGTATACATCAACAGCCCAGTTGCGAGTAATTTTAGAATTAACTGACATATAAATTTCTTTACGGTGAGTGTCAATATATTCTGCATAATTATCTGCCTCCGGGAAGAAAATATATGAAGTGTAAAGACGCAAAATGTCGCTTCCTAATGAAGCACCGAGTTCACTGTAGGTAATGCTTAAATCTTCTTTGTCGAGTTTAAAACGATAGTTCATATCAAAATATTGACTAGGGGCAGAATAAATCCTGCCGACATAGTCTGAAAAATGACTGCTGTCTCCAGGCTGATTAAATAAATTATCTTCTTTGTCAAATTCATAGGTTTGCGCCAGCAGAGCCGATGAGCGTCCCCATTTGCGGTTGTAGAAACTCCAGTTTAGACCATAGCTTATACGACTGCCGGTATCGTTGCGGTCATAGCCAGAGTAACGATCAAGGTCGAAAATATTTACGTCGGTAATTTCTACATCCATACTGTCTTCATTGGGAATTTTGTCAGGCTTATTGTCTTGATTGGGAGCAAAAGCCGCAACTACAATCGGCTCTAAAATTTGAGAAGTGTTGGCGGTGTTTTTGATAAATGGAAGACGCCACTCCAATCCTATTTGCGGAAATATTCTGCCAGTAGTGCCGGTGTAGTCTTGTCCTAATTCGTTTTGGTATTGGCTGATGTAATATAAGTCGGATTTAAGAGAGGCTACCAAACGATATTTCTCGCCGTAAGGACTGGTATAAGGTAAATTCCACGAATTTATCATTGTGAGACGTTGCGAGGCATCGTCTTCTTCATGATAGACCGAGGCCATATTAAAGGTGTTTTTGAAATAGGCGCCGTAACGGTCAGGTGAGGATATGTTTTCGTAACTCATAAACGGAATAACGTAAGGAGTATTGCTGTCTTGTAGGTTGTAACTCAGCATATCGTAATAGTAACCTTCAACAGAAGCATAGTTGCGGTTGTCAAAGGCTTGCAGACGGACACGCGAAGTAAGCCACGAATCGTCTTTTTTGGGTAAGGAAAGGTCTTTTAGATAATTCTCGTCCGAGGCATAGTTAATGTCGGTATCGGCAACCCAATAATCATTTATTTCATAGCGTCCGTATAAAAACAGGTTGCCGCGGTTTTTGTCTTCGTCGTCATCATGCATAAAAGTACCAGAGGCACTTAACTCACCGTTGTAAAAGTATTTGTTGAATATGCCAGAGTAAATAATCCCTTTGTCCGAGGATAAAATAGGATTAAAAATTAAATTTTCCTGCGGGGAAATATCCCAGAAATATTGCGGTTGAATTCCCGCACCAAGATAGCTGCTGCTCATAATACGCGGAAACAAAAATCCGGAACGGTGTTTAACCGTCGGATCAGGATGCGAGAAAAACGGAGTGTATAAAACAGGTACTCCCTTTATTTCCAAAAAAGCATTTTGATAATCTATGTTTTGCTCATCAGGTTGATGAATAACTTTTTGGGCTTTGAGTTGCCAAAGAGGTGATTGACCAAAACAATTGTCACAGGGGGTGTAGATTGCTTGACGTAATACTTTAGTGTCATCTGCTTTTTTGTGAAAAGAATTAGCTGCAAGTCTGGTCTTATCTGCCATGACAACTTTGATGTTTTGGACATCGGCATTTTGCATATGATCTTGTAAGTCAGCTTTGTCAGCAAAGACAACATTGCCGCTTTTTTCAACCAAGATGACGTTGCCGATGGCCGATATATGGTCGGTTTTTTGATCGTATATGACTTTGTCGGCACGTAGAGTGAGATCTTGGCGAATAATCTCAACATTGCCTGAAGCGGTTATTAAATCTTGGTTAGAGTCATTTTCCATGGTGTCGGCTGAAAAATAAATGTCGGTATCTTCTTGGGGAGAGGAAGATAAAATATTAGTCATATCATGCTGAGGTTCAATCTTGGTTAAAGACTTTGGACGCGATGCTTCAACGGTTTTTTTTGTATCCAACAAAATAAGACTGTCATCTCCGTATGCTATAGGGATAAAAAAGAATGAAACTAATATCCAAATAAAATATTTTTGTTTAAGCATCGTCATCTCCTGAATTGGAAGATGTTTTGCCGTGATGGTGTAATAGTTTACCGGAAAATAATAATAAAATAATGCAAACAATAGGAGGAATGATTACATTGGCATACATAAGAATGAGCCAAAATAGATTTTTGGAAGCTAAATTGCCTGAGATAAGATCCAAAGCTTGAATAAGAATAACTGATATCAAAGATATGGCAATAGTTTTAGTTTGTCCGCGGCGATTAAAGGTGCTTATTAGCAGACCAGTACATCCAAGAAGGGCATAAACTATAGCTAAGAGCGGCGTGGTAATGCGTTTGTTGCCTTCAATAAACCATTTGTAACGCTCGGTTTGCGGAAGAGAAAAATCGTCTAAAGCCCCTATAAGTTCTGAAAAAGAGCGAACACGGACACTGTCTTTGCGGCGTGATTTGGTGCCTTTAATGCCAAAGTCAACCGAATATTTTGTAAAATTAACAGAAGAAAATTGATTGTTTTTTGAAGATATTTCTTGGAGATTGCCATTAATTAAAACAATCCGCGGACCTTTTGCGGTTTTTATAATAATGCCTTTTTCGGCGGTGGTGGTCGATTTCTTTTGCGGCGAGCGTTCATCATTAATCAAAATTCCGCCTACCGTGCCGTCGTCTTCGTGGGTGGTGATAAAAACAGTTAGCCCAGGTTGCAAAGTAGTAAATTCTCCTTCGCGAAACATGAGATGGGAAATATTGTTTTTGACTTTCCATTCCAAATCATTGAAGGTGTTTTCGGCTTTGGGAATTCCAAAGTTTAGAACATAAATGTTGGCAAAAACCAATAAAATTCCAATGAATATAGAGGGTTTTGCCAGTTGCCAAGGGCTGATTCCGGCCGATTTCATAACAACTAATTCGCGGTCGGACAACATGCGGTTATAGACAAATAAAACCGAGGCAAATAAAGAAATCGGCGCCAGAATGGTGAAAATGCGCGGCATTAAAAGCGAGGTTAGCTCAATAAAAATACCTGTCGAGATCCCTTTGGAGGCAATCAAATCAAGAAAACGAAGCGATTGCGAAAGCCAGATAATCGACATCAATGAAAAACTTACCAGTAAAAAACCAATGATGATTTGTTTGGTAATATATATATTGAGTTTTTTCATAACCCGAAATTATAACCGTTTTTTTTTATATTTAAACTTATTTATGCAAAATGGACGATTTTTTGTTAATTGTCAAAATAAATTTGGGGGGAGCTTAAGAATCTGCTTGAAGTTGCTTTTTTTTGTATTTATCATTCAACCTTAGTTTGATACTAGATTTTAAGGAGATATATATGTCTGATGTTTCCCAAGCCGCGCAGATTGCCAATAAATGGCGTAAAAAGCGGGGCTCTTTGATTATGGCTTTGCATGAAATTCAAGATGTTAAAGGTTATGTCGATTGGCAAGATGCGGTTGATGTGTCGCTTAATATGGGCGTGCCGCTTGCCAGAATTTATGAGGTTTTGACTTTTTATAACTTTTTTAAATTGGAGGCTCCGGGTAAGGCCGTTATTTCGGTTTGTACCGGTACGGCCTGTTATCTTAAAGGTAATGACAAGGTGTTGGAGAAGTTTAAGTCTGAGCTTGGTATTAATGAGGGTGAAAGCACCAAAGATAAGATGTTTCATCTGCAAAGCGTCAGATGTGTGGGATGCTGCGGTTTGGCTCCGGTGTGTGTGGTTAATGGTAAAACATACGGCCGGATGACCCCTGAGATGGTGCCGGAAATTTTGGCCGAATGGCGTAAAACTTTTGAGGAGGAATAAAATGGCCGATATTGATTTGGATAAAAGATTTGATGTTCACGAAATTGCCAAAACCAAACTGGCCGAAATAGAAAGGTTTGTTTGCAATATTTATTGTTGCCATTCGACAGGTTGCAAATCTTCGGGCAGTGATGATATTTTGGATTTGATTAAAAATATGGTTGCCGAACATGAGGTCGAGGACAAAATCAGGGTGGTGGCTACCGGATGTATGGGTTTATGCGCTCAAGGGCCACTTATCAGGGTTGAGATTAAAGGTAAAAAAGATGCTTTGTTTAAACGCGTCGATTTAGAATCGGCTAAGCAAATTATGGATAAATATGTATTGCCGGCAATTAACGCCGAGGGTGCCTATGATGTTCCGGAGGAACTGCATAAATATGTATTATCTTTGGAGTTGCCATTCTTTACCAAACAAGAAAAGGTGGTGTTGAAAAATGCCGGTCATATGGATCCTGAAGATATTTCCGAATATATGGCCAGAGGCGGTTATTTGGCGCTTGAAAAGGCCTTAAAAACCATGACACCAGCGCAGGTGGTCGAAGAAATTAAAAAATCGGGTTTGCGCGGTCGCGGCGGCGGTGGTTTTTCTACCGGTATGAAATGGGAGCTGGCTGCCAAAGTGCCGACGGTGGATGAAAAGTTTATTATCTGTAATGGCGACGAGGGAGATCCGGGGGCTTATATGGATAGGTCAATCTTGGAAGGTGATCCGCATGCCGTAATTGAGGGAATGATGATTGCCGCTTATGCAATCGGCGCAACCGATGGCTGGTTTTATGTCAGAGCTGAGTACCCGTTGGCGGTCGAACGACTTGAAAAAGCCATTAAAGCCTGTAAAAAAAATCGGCTTTTGGGTAACAATATTATGGGAACGGATTTTTGCTTTAATGTTGATATCAGGCTTGGTGCAGGTGCGTTTGTTTGTGGTGAAGAAACCGCCCTTATTCACTCAATCGAGGGCGCCAGAGGAACTCCGAGACCTCGTCCTCCATATCCGACAAATAAAGGTTTGTGGGAAAAACCTTCTTGTGTTAACAATGTGGAAACTCTGGCTAATGTTTCCAAAATATTGCTCAAAGGGGCAGATTGGTTTGCTTCGTTTGGCACCGAAACATCAAAAGGAACAAAGGTTTTTGCTTTGACGGGACAGGTTGAACACTCGGGCCTTATTGAAGTGCCGATGGGAACAACAATTAATCAAATTGTTAATGAAATCGGAGGCGGTGTGCCAAACGGCAAAAAGCTTAAAGCCGTACAAACCGGAGGTCCGTCGGGAGGTGTTATTCCCAAAGAATATATGGATATGCCAGTTTGCTATGAAGAACTTAAAAAAGTCGGTTCAATTATGGGCTCTGGCGGTATGATTGTGATTGATGACAGCTCGGATATGGTGGAGCTGGCAAAATTCTATCTTGACTTTACGGTTGATGAATCTTGCGGCAAATGCGCGCCGTGCCGTATCGGCGGTAAGCAGATGCTGGCGTTGCTTGAGAAAATCAGCAAGGGAAAAGGAAACAAAAAGGATTTGGCTCAGCTTAAAAGAATTGCAACGGCCATGCAAAAAGCATCGTTGTGCGGGCTGGGACAGACTGCTCCGAATCCGGTGTTGTCTACCTTGAAGTTCTATGAAAAAGAATATAACGATAAACTGGTTGAGAATAAAGCTGCGGCTGGGGAGAACTAAAGATGGTTAAGTTGAAAATTGATAATTTTGAAGTAGAGGTTAAGGAGGGTACTTCGATTTTGGATGCGGCTCGCAGCGTGCAAATAGATATTCCGACATTGTGTAAACACCCCGATGTGGATCCTTCGGCCGGTTGCGGAATGTGTATTGTTAAAGTGGGCGGTCGTATTATGCGCTCTTGCTGTACTCCGGCGGCTGAGGGAATGGAAATTATTACCAATGATGCCGAGCTGCAAGAAATCAGAAAAACTGTGTTGGAGCTTATTTTGAGCAATCATCCCAATGATTGTCTAAAATGCGCAAGAAGCGGGCAATGCGAACTGCAAGAGATGGCTATGCAGATGGGGGTTGACCGTGATGAAATTCGCAAAATTTTGGCGCAAAAAGAAATAGATGATTCAACCCAGGCAATTGTGTTGGAGCCTTCGAAATGTATTGTGTGCGGCAGATGTGTAGATATTTGTCAAAACCAGCAAAATGTTTGGGCTTTGAGTTATCTTAACCGCGGGCTGCCGACCAAAATTAGCGGAGCAAATGATGCCAAGCTTGCAAACACTCCGTGTATTAAGTGCGGACAATGTGCCGCGCATTGTCCGACAGGTGCCATAACCGAATATGATGACACTAAAAAAGTTTGGGATATGCTCAAAGACAAAGAGCTGGTTACGGTGGTGCAGATTGCGCCGGCAGTCAGAGTGGCGTTGGGTGAAGAATTCGGTTATGATTTTGGCGAGAATCTGACCGGAAAAATTTATGCCGCTTTGCGCAGACTTGGGTTTGCCAAAGTGTTTGATACCAATTTTGCCGCCGATTTGACCATTATTGAAGAGGCAACCGAATTTGTGAAGAGGTTTACCAACAAAGAGAATTTGCCGCTGTTTACTTCTTGTTGTCCGGCCTGGGTGGACTATATGGAAAAATATTATCCAGAAAGATTGCCCAATCTTTCAAGTTGTAAATCGCCGCATCAGATGTTGGGGGCTGTGGCAAAGACTTATTATGCGCAAAAAGCAGGAATTGATCCGGAAAAAATAAGAGTTGTTTCGGTTATGCCGTGTACGGCCAAAAAGTGGGAAATACATCGTCATGAAACTATGCGTTCTTCAGGGTGTCAGGATGTCGATGTGGTGATTACTACCAGAGAATTGGCCAAAATGATAAGACAGGCCGGAATTAATTTCAAAGGTTTGAAAGATGAATTGGCTGATGATCCGTTGGGCGAGTATTCCGGTGCCGGAACTATATTCGGGGTTACCGGAGGGGTTATGACGGCGGCTTTGCGTACGGCGTATTTTTATATTACCGGGCAAGAGCTTGGAAAGCTTAATTTCGAGGCGATAGAAGGTCTTGAAGGTATAAAAGCGGCCGAGGTTGATATTAACGGTACTAAAGTGCGAATTGCCGTGGTTAACGGTGTCGGCAATGTCGAAGAACTGATGAACCAAATTAGAAATGCCGAAGAAGCAGGCGAGGATATGCCTTATCACTTTATTGAGGTGATGGCCTGCCGCGGCGGGTGTATTGCCGGTGGCGGACAGCCCAAAGTTATGATGCATAATTTGCCCAAGCCTTGGGGTATCAATGATGAAATCAGAAAATTGCGCTCCAAGGGGCTAAATGATGAAGATGAAGAGGCTAAGAATCGTTTGTCGCATCATAATGCTTCAATTAAGCAACTATATGCCGAATTTTTGGGCAAGGCAGGTGAAGGCAAAGCTCATGAACTGCTGCATACCAAATATCGGCAGAGAGATTTGTATAAATAGTAATAAAAAACCGGAGTTGTTACTCCGGTTTTTTAAGCCAATAAATCTGATGTTTTGGCAATGCTGACAGTTAATCTTTTGGCGTTATCTTGAAGCTCCATATTTTCGAAGATATACAAGGCATCGTGAAAATATTCAAGGCTTTCTTCCAAAAGCTCGCGGTCGTCATTGTCACGACCAAGGCGGAAATAGATGTTGCCGATGCTCTCTTGGGTGTTAGCCCAATCAAACGGGTCGCGTTTTTCGGTTATTATTTTTTGGCGGTTTTTATAAGCTGCAATGGCCAGCTCGGCAATGGCGTTGTTGTTGGTTATGGTGCTTAGGATATTTAAGTGGTGCCCAAGCTCGCCTTCAATATCGGCCCAAAACTCGGGAAAGAGATTGTAGGTAAAGATTTTTTCGGCTTCACGTAGGTTGAAAACCGAATCCCTTAGAGCTTGCAGATCTTCTTTTTGTCTCCAGAAATTATACAATAAAGAGGAAAGCTTATAGGAAATAATGCCGTAATCATAAGGGTATACATATTTGCCTAGGTATTTTTGTGCGCGTTGGTAGTTGCTGATAGCTCCTTTGAAATGTTTGATCGGGTTTTTGGTTAAGACGTTAATGGCCGTATCATGCAGCTGGCCAAAATGGTTGTAGATACAGCCCAAATGTACCGGCTTTTTGATCAGGTCTTGGTGTTTGACGGCAGTTTCTAAAAGGTTGTTGACAATCTTGAATTCTTTTTCGTTGTCAAAATGACGACAGTAACTTAGGTATATCAAAGCCAAAAAGTTCATAATATAGGGCATATACTCAAGTCCCACGTTTTTGGCGGAATTATCGGATGAAAGCTTGAGAATAATCTTCTTTAAAAGATATTTTTGACGTATCTCTGATGGTTTGTCAGGGCTGTTAAGGCTTGAAATTATAGTCCCGATAATTAAGTTGAGTATCGATACCGGAAAACTATTTTCACCGCTAAATAAAGATGCAGGAAGATACAGACTGTCTAACAAAGATAAAAATGACCGATTGTTTTTTTCATATTGCATCGGAGTTTGAAAATTGAGGCGTATTTTGTCATTCTCTCTTTGACCCCAGATTAAAACATCGGCTTTGGTGTTGTCTAAAATAGCCTGCCCTTTATCTATGAAGTCAAAAAATGTTCTGCCTTCAAGGTTGAGAAAAGTTTTGTTAAAAGGTTCATTGAAATAGCTGACGTTTAGGTGTTTTTGGGCATGTAACAAAGCGGCTAAAACTTCACCGGATGAATTCTCAACATTTTCGGCAAATTCTATAACCACAACCTTGATGTTAGTCTGAAGGATATCTTCCTCGCTTAAGCCTTCAAAGAAGTCATTTTTGGGTTTTAAAAAAATATTTTTTAATAACTCTAATATCTGCATCACTTCTTATCCTTTGAATTGTTTTTTACGGATGTGAAAATGCTGTGTAAAGAATTTTTGACATCTTGGAAAAGTTGTTTATTTGTTTGTTTTAGCGTTTTTGATGATTGCTGCCAATTAATCATACGGTAAAGTTGCCATATTGAGATAATGCACGAAATAAAAATAAGAGATAATGTATTTTCACTATGAATTTCTAAAATACCAAAAATGATTAAGAGTATATTGCTGCTCCACAAGGTGCGAAGAATGGCAATGCTCGGAAAACCACTTGAAAAAGACTGAACAGCAATGGTATTATAACATAGTTCTTTATATTGAGGCAATAAAGTTGCTTTTCGGAGGAAAGCAACCAAAAATTCTAGCAAATAAAACATGGTAAAAATCAAAAAACAAGGTAATAAATATTCCTGATAGCAAACTAATCCCAGCCAACCGAAAATAAAACCTACTAAAGGTGACGAAATGCTACTTAAAGGAATATGCGCACTGTAGAGATAGGCTATTATAGAAATTCCAAGTATTCCGGATGCAGAAACACCTAGGATAAAAGGGGCAAAACCCAGTAAAAACAATAATAAAAGACCTCCGCTTATAGCAATACTTTCAATTTGGGGAAAGGGATTGAGACCACAAAGAGCTCGCCAACCATAGGCAAAGCCAAAAAGGATAATAATGGTTAATGCGATGTTTAACCATGAGGCTTGTTGCGGTAAAAATAAAATTTCAAAATTGCCTAAAGTAACAGTAATGGCAGAAGATATTAGAGTGGCTATTTCCGTCGCAAAAGGAAGGCGAATAAAAAAACTCAGAGCTATCGGAATAAGGCAAAGTAATCCTGTTGAGTATTGAATAAATGTCATATCGGATACAAAATCTTGAGAATACCATGTAAGGAATACTATAACAGGTATGCAAAGCAGCGCAGATCCTCCGAAGGAAAAACTTGCCACCAAAAGATTTTCACGCAAGAACGATATTTTGATAAGAGTTGAAAATAAAGCAGCGGCAGCAATTAAGCAAACAAGAAAGGATAAGACTATAACGAAAATGTGCAAGTTCATTTAAATCTCCGGTCCGCAATTTTAATACTGCTTAATATAGATTATTAAGCTTTTTTCTTCAAGGAAGTTTGTTAGGTTATGCTAGTATTTCTTAGAGGCTCTGATTAGAAGATTGAAAAGCGTAGGTGTTTCAAAATTATTAATGTTTTTGATGAGATTAGAAAAAGCATTAAAATCACGCAAGGTGATAATATCACCTGAATAATCATCGGCAAAAGTATAAAGCTGAGCAAGAATTTCTGACGAATCCGGAGTTGCTTTTTCTTTTTGGGCAACTCCTATTATTTCGGTTATGGCGGAATCGGTTTGTTGACGAATATCTTGGCGCATTAAAATTGAAGATATATTTTTGCCATAAATCATAAGTAAAAGACTACCTATAAAATAAACAGCAAGCTTGGTCCATAAAAATTTGGGAGTTGCCGTAATAAAATTTAAGTTAACAGGAGTATCGGCAAAAATTTGTTTGAGTGTATCTGTGTTATCAGATGCTTTGACAATCTCTAATTTGGGAGATCGTTCTAACATCTCAACGGTGTTTTTGTTTAAAGATAACTGACAATTAGAAAAAGCTGCAAAAACGGGAGAGGTTGTAAAATTAGAGATGATGCTGTTGTTGTATAGAGATGAAAGATTAATAATAGGGGTTGTTGCCAGAAAAGAATGTTGTAAAAGAGTTAAGTCGGTTTGAGATTGTCCCGGGGTGGAAGCAAAAAAACAAAAATCGCAGGGCTTAGTCGGTGTGCAAGCAAAATTAAAATGAACGTTTTTGTTTTGAAAACGAGACTGCTTAATACAAAAAGCTCCGCGTTTGTTATAGGCTTCTAGTTGATGCGGAGGAACCAAAACAGTAACTCGACAGCCTGAGTTTTGCAAAGTGTCGGCCAGAAAAAAAGCCAATGCCGATGTTCCGATGATTGCTATATCGGCTAGCGGAACAGATGATGAAGAGGTGGTTTTATTAAATATCATAATTGGTTTCCTTTTTGCAGGCAAGCAATAAAAAAGCCGTCGGCGCCGCCAAAGTCCTTGAGATGTTGGGGCAAGACCCTTATGTAGCCTTCGGGCGTCGTGATGCTTGACAGCTCGTTTGGTATTTTTGGGGTAAGATTAACCACGGAGTAATGAGGATTGTTTTCCAGAAATGAAGATATTTGGTGCTCTCCTTCTTCGTGGAGAAGGGAACAAGTACAATAAAGTAGAATTCCCAAAGGGGCTAAAGCGTGATCAACAAGGTTTAAAAAACGTGTTTGTAAGGCAGATTGTCGTTTAATGTCGTCTGGGGTCTTTAGATGTACAACCTCGGGATGGCGGCGCAAAGTGCCGGTTGCCGAACATGGAGCATCCAATAAAATGATGTCGAATTTTTGTGTGGTTTGCGCAAGAAAGTCCAAACCGTCTTGGCAGATGATTTGCTTTGGGGTGAGGTGTAGACGAGCAAGATTTTCTTCAAGAGTTTTGAGCCGTTTAGCAGAGATATCCAGGCAAGTTACTTGGGCACCGGCGTGTAGCAACTGGGCCGTTTTACCGCCAGGGGCGGCGCAAAGATCAAGAACTTTTTTGCCTCTTATTGCACCAAGTATTTTAACCGGCAGAGATGAGGAAAAGTCTTGTACCCACCAAGTGCCTTTGGCATAATCCGGAAGATTGGATATTTTTCCTTTGTGAGCAATGCGAATCGATCCCAAAGGAAGTTGGGCGCCATTGAGAAATTTAGTTGACGATGGTGAAACGCAGGTTATGTCAAGTAAAGGTTCTGTTATGGAGGCCTTTTCGATGGCCGCTATCGTTTTGGAAGAATAGTTGCGACGCAAAAGAGTGCGGAAACTTTGCGGAAAAAACTCACCTCTGTCGGCGGCAATTAATTCTTTTTTGGTGCGGCTTATTTGGCGCAAAACAGCGTTTACAAAGCCTGAGATGTAGCGGTCGGTTTTGGCTTTGACAATGCTGACATAGGAGTTGATAACGGCATAATCGGGGGTTTGCATATATAAAAGCTCGGTTGCACCAAGAATAAGAGCCAAGCGAGCAATGTTGTTTTGTTGCGACAATTTTTTGTTGATGAGGTGTTTTAGAATTTTGCGAATGTATACCAAGTGGCGAAGAGATGTCAAAATAAGCATGGTAACGAAAGCGTTGTCTTCGTCGGGGACAGAAGATAATAAATCGGCAGAGGTTTTGCCGGCCAAAATGTTTTGCAAAATTTGCAAAGATGTTTCTCTTTGACTGCTCATAATCTTCTTTCGAACATGGTTGTATCAAATTATTTTAGTTAATTGCCGCAATAAATACAAGGCAAAAAAATCTATCTTGTCAAATATATTAAACTGAGATATTTTCTTACCAGTATGTTTTAAATGCAAGTTAACTATGATAATTGGATTGAAAAAATGAATAAAAAATATAATGGTAAGGCCTCTTTTGATGAATGGGTGAAAGAGTGGCATATGGAAGATAGATATAATTTTAAGGCGATTGAAAAAAAATGGCAGGAAATTTGGGAAGATGAAAAAGCCTATAAGGTAGAAATTGATAAAAATAAAGAAAAGTTTTATGCTTTGGTCGAATTTCCTTATCCATCAGGGGCCGGGTTGCATGTCGGACACCCGAGGTCTTATACGGCATTGGATGTGATTGCCCGCAAAAAAAGAATGCAAGGGTTTAATGTTTTGTACCCTATGGGATTTGATGCTTTTGGGTTGCCGGCGGAAAACTATGCCATTAAAACCGGGGTGCATCCTGCCGTGTCAACAAAGGAAAATATTGCCAATTTTACACGCCAACTTAAGGCAATCGGTTTTAGTTTTGATTGGGACAGATGTTTTAATACCTGTGATCCGGAGTATTATAAGTGGACACAGTGGATGTTTATTAAGTTTTTTGAAAAAGGTTTGGCTTATAAGGCCAAGATGGCTATTAACTGGTGTCCGTCGTGTAAAGTTGGTTTGGCTAACGAAGAAGTGGTTAACGGGCATTGTGAGCGTTGCGGCGCCGAGGTGGTTAGAAAAGATAAAGAGCAATGGATGATTGCCATTACCAAATATGCCGACAGGTTGATTAATGATTTGGATGGGTTGGATTTTATTGATAGAGTTAAGTCGCAACAAATTAACTGGATCGGACGATCGGAAGGTGCCGAGCTTGATTTTGATTTTGGTGAAGATAAATTGAAAGTATTTACCACGCGTCCGGATACGGCGTTTGGTGTAACTTATATGGTTATGGCGCCGGAACATCCGTTTGTGGCAAAATATATGGATAAGCTGGAGAATCCTGCTGAAATTAAAGATTATGTCGAAGAGACGGCAAAAAAATCTGATTTGCAGCGGACGATGAGCGATGAAAAAACCGGTGTCGAGTTAAAAGGAATAAAGGCCAAAAATCCTTATACCGGCGAGATGATTCCAGTGTTTATATCTGATTATGTTTTGATACGATCTTAACTGCTCTAGCCCAAGGGGGTTTGCCTCCTACCGCGCCTATAGAGACAAAGCGCACTCTAACTTTTTGGTATCCTAATCCCAAACACCACGCCGTATTTTTGTAATGGAGTGTCCTTAAAAATACCCTCACACGCGTGTGCCACTTGCATAACAAACTCCATCTGCACCCCATAGCGCGCCAATCTCTCTAGCTTCTCCATATCAAGATTCTCTAAATAGGCTTGTGTGCCTATCAGCACGACTTTGAGCACGCGTTTCCCCGCCTCACAGCACACACACGCATTCTCACACACGCGTGCGCACTCCTCCCCACAGCCGATAAGCACATA
>CASDRW010000057.1 GCA_949283275.1 uncultured Pseudomonadota bacterium | reverse complement strand
GCGGAGGAGGTAATATGTCTCCCTCGTGTTCAGCCTCATGCCACTTTCCCCTGCGATGCGGCGGTAAAAACTCTCCCTCTTGACTGATCCCTCGGGACTTTTTTTATTTGTCCAATTTATGGGGGACAGATCACGATTGAGGGCTTTTTTTTATTGTTTTTGTGCCTTAAGTTTGGCTTGCAAATCGGCAATCAAAGCATCAATACCGCCGGGGTTATTTTTGATAAATGCGGTGTATTCGCTTCTAGCCGATTGTGCCAGGCTCACGCCTTCAATGATAATATCGACGATTTTGTAATCACCGTTTTTTTCTCTGACACGCCAAACGACTTTGGCCGGCTCTCCTTGGTCCATCGGCACAACAGTATCAACAAAAATTTGTCCTTTGGAAGAAGAAGGTGTTGTACCTTTGAAGACAAAATTTTTGCCCTTAAACTCGTTAAAACGCTTAGACCAAGTAGCAATATTTAGATCACGATAAACAGCAATAAACTCTTTGCGTTGTTCTGGGGTGGCGGTTCGCCAGTTGCGCCCCAATACAAATTGTCCGATAAAATCCAAATCAAGAGCACCGTTTAACAAATCATAAAAGCGCTTGTCTTTCTCAGTCTGCGATATATTGGCATTGATGATTTGCTCAATCCCTTTGGCGGTGGTGTCTTTAATAAATTTTTCGGCCGCCTGAGCATTAACTTGTGCATTGGCATTAAAAGAAAAAGCCGTTAGAACAGTCAGTATAAAAGCAAAAAGTTTAGTTCTCATAGATTAGTCCTTTACAAAGTTTAAGTTTATTCTTCAATATCAAAGTCGAAGTCATAAGACGGCGCTTGTTCCTCTTCGGCAAACCGGCATCTGTATTGCTGCTGGTTTTGCATATATGCCGAGCGAATAGCCACATAAGGATCGACGGCATTTTTGGTCAGCTCTTCATACAAATCCATATAACTTTCGTATTTCGAAACATATTTTACAAAAGTATAAGGATATGAAATCTTAGCTGAGTAGTTAGCATCGTTCATGGTCATCCAGTATACCGGATCAGCCAAGAAATCGACACTAGAACCAATCAGGTTACGAGGTGTGCTAGGGCCGATTAAAGGCACCACGATATAAGGTCCATCGGCAATACACCACGAGGCAAGAGTAGCGCCTGTTGTTGTTGGATTTTGCTCTAATCCCCAGCCTGAAGCCACATCAAAAAGCCCAGCCAAACCAAGAGTTGAGTTAATGGCAAATCTGGCAATACTGATGGCGGTTTCTTTGGGCTTAAGTTGCAAGAGATAATTGGCGGTAGAAATAGGTTCGTCCATATTGGATACAAAATCAGCCACGCGGTTGCGGATAGATTTGGTAGTTATTTTGCGATATCCGCGCTCAATCGGAAAGCCGATGTTGCGATAAAAGCTATCATTAAAATCAAAGATTTTGCGATTTACGCTTTCATAAGGATCAGCAGTTTCATCTGTGCGGTGAATTGATGTTGTACATGCAGATAACATTGCAACTGTGGTAACAATAGCCAAAGTATTTATTTTATTCACTTTAAATATCTCCGTTAAAAGGGCTTTCATCTAGCAAGGACTATAACATTTTTTTTACTAAAATCAACCCTTGACTGTATAGACAAAACAAAATTTTTATAAATGTTACAAAGCAGACATATTTTGTGTTTTGCTTTTGATTTTAATTATATTTAATATCAGCCCCAGTAAATTACACTAGTTATGAGGAAAATAAGATGTTAAATAAACCAGCAAAAGCAATACCTTTGTTTGACTGCAAAACCACCCAAGAGGTTATCGGTCAGCAAAAATTTTTAGATGCGTTCAAAAAGATTTTGGACCACGGCGGCTATTGCCAAGGTCCCGAAACCAAAGAGCTTGATGAAGCTTTGGCCAAGTATTCCGGCAGCAAATATTGCGCCACTTGCGGTTCCGGAACCGATGCCTTGACCCTGGCGTTGATGGCCTGGGGTATAGGTCAAGGTGATGCGGTGTTTGTATCCTCCTTTACTTTTGTCGCTTCGGCAGAATGTGTTGCCATTGTTGGAGCCACTCCTGTTTTTGTTGATTCCAATCCCAATACTTACAACATGGATGTTAAAGATTTGGAACGCGCCATTGCCGATGTAAAGAAAGAAGGCAAATTGACACCGAAGGTAATTATTGCGGTAGACATTTTTGGTTCTCCTTGCGATTATGACGCCATTTTGGAAGTTGCCCGCAAAAACAATATGAAAGTTTTGGCCGATTCTTGCCAAGGCTATGGTTCGGTATACAAAGGCAAAAGAGCCGGCTCGATTGCCGATATGACCGCCACTTCGTTTTATCCGACCAAACCTCTTGGCGGCTATGGTGACGGTGGTGCAACCTTTACCAACTCTGCCGAAGAAAACGAGCTTTTGAAATCTTGCCGTGTCCATGGTATGAGCGCAACCGATCACTATGACAACATTCGTCTTGGCATGACCGGTCGTATGAACAGTTTCCAAGCTGCGGTTTTGTTGCAAAAGCTAACGGTTTTGGATCAAGAACTTGCAGCTCGTGCCAAAGTTGCCGCTCGTTATGACAATGAATTGGACAGCTATTTCCGCAAACAGCAGATTTTAGATGGTTGCAAATCAGCCTATGCTTTGTATACAATCAATTGCGATGACCGCGATGAGCTGATGGCTTATTTGAAAGAAAGAGGAATTCCGTGTGGGGCATATTATCCGCGTCCGGTTAATACCCAAACTGCTTATGCCAAATGGAATACTCGTTCGCTTCCTGTTTGTGAAAAATTGTCAAAGACGGTTTTATCGCTTCCGATGACACCATATCTTGACAAAGAGCAAATGGATTACATCATCGGCTGCATGAATGAGTTTGCCGCTCAAAAGAAAAACCAAGCAGCTTAAAGAAAGTATAAAAAAGTAAACCTCAAATCCCCGCTTTGGTTATCAAAAGCGGGGATATTTATTTGTTTTCTTGTTCTAAGAGCAGCAATTTCTGTTTAATCTCAAGTCCCGCGGCATAGCCGGTTAGTTTACCCGACTTGCCGATAACTCGGTGGCATGGAATAATTATGGCAATCGGATTTTTGTTATTAGCCTGTCCTACCGCCCGACAGGCCTTTGGCTTGCCGATTTGGCAGGCTATTTCGGCATAGGTTTTGGTTTTAGCGTATTCAATATTTTGTAATTCCTGCCATACTTTTTGTTGAAAAGAAGTACCAAGAGGCTCAAGCGGCAAATTAAAATTCTTTCGTTTTCCGGCAAAATATTCATCTAATTGCCGGCATACGTTATTGAGCAAAGGGGAAAGCTTTTGGTGGTTAGGCGAGGGGATAGAGCTGACAAATCCGACACTAATTAAAGCCCCGTCTTGCGCTTTGATTTCCAAATACCCCAAAGGCGATTTATAAAAAGCAATTTCCATCAGCCACATTCCGCAAGATACAACAAAACCCGCTTAACAAACCGCGGGTTTTAAAAAAATGGTGCTCGGGGACGGGATTGAACCGCCGACACGAGGATTTTCAGTCCTCTGCTCTACCAACTGAGCTACCCGAGCATCGGTCAAGCCTCAAAACTCAAACCAACTCAGGCTTTATAAAACAAAAAAAATATATTGTCTAGTATAATTTTTGATTGTTGATGATTTTTTTGCTCAAAGCTCCTAAAGGAGTGTTTTAATTTTAGACTTTATTAATCAAATTGGTTGTAGATTAAAAATAGATTGTGTTTTAGGAGATAAAAGATGAAAAACCCATGTGCGTTGCATATCCATGATAATACGCTTGCAAAGGCTTTGGAAAATATGCCGCAAGACAAGTCTTTTGCCAAAGCCGCCGATGTTTTTCAGCTGATAAGCGATGCAACCAGGCTAAAGATTTTGTGGCTGTTGTGCCATCATGAAACCTGCGTCAACAACATCGCCGTAACGGTTAATATGAGCTCGCCGGCGGTTTCGCATCATCTTAGGCTCTTAAAACAAGCCTCGCTGATAGAAAACAGGCGCTTGGGCAAGGAGATGTATTATCAATTGGCCCAAAATGCTCAGGCCAAACTTGTCCACAAAGCGTTGGACGATATCTTGGATATCAGCTGTCCAGGTAAAAATAGCTAAAAAATGTTTGACAAGAGGGTGTTTTTGTAATACAATTAAACATATGTTTAATCGTTTAAGTGAGGGCGCCATGAAAAAAAGCTATCAAATAGAGGATTTGGATTGTGCCAATTGCGCCGCCAAAATCGAAGCGGCAATCAAAAAAATCAAAGGTGTCGAAAACGCCTCAGTCAGCTTTATGACCCAAAAATTGGTTATAGAGACCAATGCAGATATAGATATGATTATGGCCGAGGTAAAAAAGGTGGTAAAAGATATCGAGCCCGATTGCACCATTATTTTGTAAGGATGAAAACATGAGCAAAAAGCTAAAAAAATCGTTATGGCTGATAGTAGCAGCTGGTTTGCTGTTTGTCTTGTCGTGGCTGCCAGTGCTAAAAGATGTTAAAGTTGGGTTGCTTATCATCTCATATTTGATTGTGGGTTGGGAGATTATCCAAAAGGCTCTGCGCAACATTTTGCGTGGCCATGTTTTTGATGAAAATTTTTTGATGTCTTTAGCCACGTTTGGCGCCTGGTATTTGGGCGAATATGCCGAAGCCGTGGCGGTTATGTTGTTTTTTCAGGTTGGTGAGTTTTTTCAAAAATATGCGGTTAATCGCTCGCGCCAGTCCATTAGTGATTTGATGGATATTCGTCCCGATTATGCCAATGTTTTGCGCCAAAACAAGATAGTAAAGACCAGCCCCGAGGATGTTAAGATTGGCGAAATTATTGTCATAAAAGCCGGCGAAAAAATTCCGCTTGACGGTTTGGTTATAAAAGGTTCGGCCAGTCTTAACACATCTGCTCTGACCGGTGAAAGCCTGCCCCAAGATATTTCAAAAGGCGACGAGGTCTTAAGCGGATGTATCAATCTAAACGGTGTTATCGAGGTCAAAACCACCAAAGAATACGGCGCCTCAACCGTTGCCAAAATCTTGGATTTGGTTGAAAACGCCTCCTCGCAAAAAGCCGAGCTTGAAAACTTTATTACCCGCTTTGCCAAGTGGTATACGCCGATTGTGGTTATTTTGGCGCTGATTATAGCTTTTGTGCCGCCCTTGTTGGGGTTTGACACGTTTCGCGAGTGGAGCTATCGCGCCATAACATTTTTGGTAATATCTTGTCCCTGTGCTTTGGTAATCTCGATTCCTTTGAGCTTTTTCGGCGGCATCGGGGCTGCGTCCAAATGTGGTGTTTTGGTCAAAGGCGGCAATTATTTAGAGGCCTTGGCCAAAGTGCATACCGCAGTGTTCGACAAGACCGGCACCCTAACCAAAGGAAGCTTCATCATAAGCGAGATATCTCCTCAAGGCATAAGCAAAAAATCCCTGCTTGAAACGGCAGCCTATGTTGAATCGATGTCGTCTCATCCGGTTGCTTTGGCCATAAAAGCGGCCTGGAAAGACAAACTCGACCTAAAACGCATCAGCAAAATAAAAGAGGTGGCAGGCAAAGGCATTATGGCCGAGCTGGACGGCAAAAAAGTTGCCGCCGGCAATCTCAAAATGTTGCAAGATTTTGGGATAAGCAATATCACATTTCCCAAAGACAAGACTGCGGTTTATATAGTAATCGACGGCAAGTATAGGGGATTTATAGCCGTTGAAGACGAGGTTAAAACAACCGCCATACCATTAAGCCGCAATCTCAAACAACAAGGCATAAAACAAACCGTAATGCTCACCGGCGACAACAAACGTATTGCCTCCAGGGTGGGGCGCCTTCTCAAGATTGATAAAATTTTTGCCGAGCTTTTGCCGGCCGACAAACTTGCCAAAATAGAACAGCTTATGCAAACCAAGCCCCAAACTTCGACCTTGTTGTTTGTCGGCGACGGAATTAATGACGCGCCGTCTTTGGCCAGATCCGATATCGGGATTGCCATGGGCGGTATCGGCTCCGATGCCGCTCTTGAGGCGGCTGATGTTGTAATTATGACCGATGAGCCCTCAAAGATTATTGACGCCGTCAAAATAGCCCGCGGCACTATTCTCATAGCCCAAGAAAACATAGTGTTTGCCATTGGGGTTAAACTGTTGGTGTTGGTATTGGGAGCTTTGGGGCTGGCCTCGATTTGGGCAGCGGTTTTTGCCGATGTCGGGGTGTCGGTAATAGCCATCCTCAATGCCGCAAGGGCCTTAAGGCTTTATAAAAAATAGGCTTTTCAATTGATTTGTTTGATGCTATAAAAACCAAAAACAATCATTGTCGAGGCAAGATTATGGAAGCAAAAACCAACGCTATGCGTATTTTGGACAAACTCAAAGTTTCATACAAGCACTATCAGTATGACGCCGACAAAGCAGTAAGCGGTGCGGAAGTAGCCGCCATTTTGGGCGAAAATCCGGCTCAGGTTTTCAAAACTCTGGTAACTGTTGCCAAATCGAAGAAATACTATGTTTTTATGTTGCCGGTATTATCCGAGCTTGATTTGAAAAAAGCGGCCGCGGCGGTAAAAGAAAAATCGGTTGAAATGCTAAAAAGCAAAGAGCTTTTGCCTTTGACCGGCTACGTCCATGGGGGATGTTCGCCGGTGGGGATGAAAAAATTTTTTACCACCACCATCGATTCTTCGGCGCAAAATTTTGCAAGCATTATCTTTAGCGGCGGCAGGCGTGGGTTGCAGGTAGAAACCAGCCTTGAGGATCTAAGCAAAGTAATTAGCTTCTCGCTGGCTGACATAGTTGAAAAATAGCTTATGATTAATTAACGGAGAAAAAATATGGCAGTAGGATGGGCAGGGGACAATGCCGTCAATCAACAGATTGAAGATTCGCTAAACGATGAGATTGCGCGGGTTCGCAAAAACAATTCAACCGGCGAAAGCTTAAATTTTTGTGAGGAATGCGGCGAGCCGATACCCGAGGCCAGGCGTTTGGCGCAACCGGGGGTAAGGTTGTGTATTCACTGCCAAGAAGAATTTGATAGAAAAAACAAAGCAACAGCTTTGTATAATCGCAAGGGCAGCAAAGACAGCCAGCTTAAATAAAATTACAAAACAAGTGACCTTTAGCGAGTTGGCGAAAAATTATTTTAAGCCCTACGAGCAAGACGAACTTTAGTTCGAAGCCGCCTTAAAGAGAGGCAAAAACAAAAAAGGATTTCGCTGAAAAATCAGGAAATCCTTTAGTGATTGGTGAGCTCGGGCGGATTCGAACCGCCGACCCTTTGATTAAAAGTCAAATGCTCTACCGACTGAGCTACGAGCCCGCAAGCCTAAAAACTCGCAATCGAGGTATTGTATAGAAGATAAAAAAACTGGAGTCAACTAAAAAAATTAAAAAATTTGAAAAAAATACAAATGTAATGGATTTGTTAATAATTATGTGCTAAAATAAGCTAAAATTGTAAAAAGAAACATTATGAGGACACTATGGAAAACAATCAAAATCTGGCAGAAGCCAACGAAGGAACTTATGAAATTCTGCAAAATGCCGCCGGCGAAATATTGATTATGATTAAGCAACGTCGCGGTGGTCCGGAAAATCCGCGCTTTGTTTACGATGGTGGGGATACTGCGTTATTATACCGGAGTCGGGAAAGCTCGGTATTTTTGGGCAACATTAATCACGAGGCGCGCCAGCCTCTAAAAGCGGTTGACGAGGTTTTGGTTGCCGAGATAGACGGAGACGAGGTTGCCAGAGAGTATATGGTTCCCGTCAGATTGATAAGGGATTTGAAAGCAGTTTTGAACTAGTTTTATCCAAAGCTTATGCAATGGGCAAAAATAAGGGCTTTAAAAGCCCTTATTCTTTTTATATATTAAACCCAAACTAAGCAAATAACGGGTTTTTTTAATGGTTGTTCAGTTATTTATATGTCTTATTGCCATAGCGGCGGCATCGTTATTAATAACGCAAGGTCGTCGCAGGCGTATTTGGTCAGTTTTGGTTTTAAGCGGGCTGTGCATTATTTCTTATTTTTTTATGGACAGTCTTAACGCCTCATCTTCGGGGTTTATTTATCAGTGGCTTCCTTATGAAGTGCTGAAAGCCGATATTAATATTTCATCATCATCACATATGCGGCAGATGTTTTTTCCTTTGATTTGTTTGTTGGCGGCCCAGGTCTATCTCAATACCGTGTTTGCCTCAGAGTATCATTCTTTACATATCAATACCTTAATGTTGCTAAACTTTGTGAGCATGATATTACTGGCTTCAAGCCACGATTTTTTGCAGTTGATGTTTGCCAGTAGTATGTTTTCGGTCATAGGGTTTTATATGCCGGATCAAATCCAGCCCAAGAAAAAAGTATTTATATTTAATTTTTTGGCAGACATGGCGGTTTTTATGGCATTAGCCATAGTCTATGCCGCAACATCCAGTATCAGTCTTAAATCTTTGCCGCAATATTCTGATTTGGGCAGCCATAAAGATTTGGTTGCCTGTCTGTTATTATTTGCGGTTGGTTCAAAATGCGGCTTGTTTTTATTTAACGGTCATTATTTTTCCTTAAAAGAGATTTCGTTTAACCGCATATCAGGCATTATGATGTTTTCTGTTCCCCTATCGGGGCTTATATTGGCGGCCAAATTATATCCTTTGTTTCAGGCCTCGCCGATTCCAGGAAATATCTTGCCTTGGTGGTGTTTGTTATCAGTTTTGTCAGCTGTCATCGGTGCCTTGATTAATCTCAATCTCAAATCCAAGGTGATTTCGCTTTTTTTGCTGTCATATGCCTATATGTTGCTCAAGATAAGCGGCGATTCGACCGAGATATACTTTTTTGTTCCTCAAATACTAAGCATCAACTTTTTGACCTCAGTAATCTTCATCATGGCCTCAATTACGGCCTCAGAAGAAAATAATATCGGCTATTTAGGAGGTTTTTGGCGTTATGGCAGTTTAAATTTATTGACAAGTTTGGTGATTATAACGGCAATATCTGCCACATTTTTGCCCCTGGCCAAGGATATCGGCAGCAATATTTTTGCATTAATTTATATTGGAATATTATGTTTTAATATGCGGCTGATTTATTTAGGCAAAACCAGAGCAGATGAAAAGGTTTTGGCTTTTGCCAAGAGCGTGGGGCCGCTATATTGGCTTCCGTTGGTTGCTTTTGGTGTGTTCATGTTTTGGCAAGGACGCTCCTGGCAATATTTTGAATTCTATGTTTTTATGGGGTTTGGGCTATTGGTCTTTTTGGCCTTTCCGACGTTGTGGGCAATAAAGTTTGGGCAATTACCTTTGTGGCAGAGTGATATTTTGTCTTGGATATACGAAAGATTAATCATAATTCCGCTCCAGTTCTTGGGCAGAATTTTGTGGCTTGTTTTTGATGTCGTGGTCATAGAGCACAACATTATCGGATCGGTATCCGAAAATTCATCTAAAACAATAGCTGGTCTGCATCAACTGCAGGAAGCCCAAACCAAAAATTACATTTTAAGTATTTTGAGCGGTTTGATTGTTATAATGCTTTATTTGGGGTACTATATTTATGAATAGTCCGTTTGCCATACTATCACTTATTATCTGCATCCCTTTTTTAGGTATGTTGTTTACCTTAACGGCTAAGGAAGATATTGATAAAAAAACTCACAACAGTTTCAACGTTGCGGTTTTTAGCATAATAGCCAATTTGGTTATGATTTGGCGTGTTTTTATGTTAATTGACGAAACCACGCTCAAATTGCAGTTGTTTGAAAAATTTGATTGGCTGACGGTGCCGGATATTAACTTGGTGTTTGCGGTAGACAACTTGTCGTTGCTGATGATTTTAGCGGTTCATCTGGTGTTGTTAATGGGGGTTATAGCTGTTAGGGACGATATTGTTAACCAAAAACCGCTAATGGTGTTTACACTTTTGTTTTTGAGTATGTCGACAGGTTTGTTTGTGTCGGCCGATATATTCTCGTTTTTTATCTTTTTTGAGGCGATGTTGCTGCCGTTGTTTATGCTGATAGGGATGTTTGGGGGCTTTAAGCGGCCGGAGCGTCTGGGCGGATTTTTTCTTTACAATCTGATAGGTGCGTTTATTTTATTTACGGCGGTTTTGCTGATTTACAAATTCTATGGCAGTTTAACGCTTGATAGAACCGGAGATATTTTATGGCATCAAAATTACGGTTGGTGGATATGGCCTGCTTTGGCTCTGGGATTTATTTTTCGCATACCGATTTGGCCGTTTCATTATTGGATATCCTCAGTCAGCTCCAAACTGAGGAATCCTTTGGTTTTTATAGCCTCATCGGTTTTACCGTTAAGCGGAATTTATGCCTTTGCCCGATTTTGGCCCTCAAATATTCCGCTTGAGGTATCGCAGTATTTTATTTGGCTAAACATTATAGGCACAATTACCATGCTGTTTATAAGCTTGATTGCTTTTATCAACCGCGATGCGCAATACAAAATTTTTGCCTTTGT
>CASDRW010000056.1 GCA_949283275.1 uncultured Pseudomonadota bacterium | reverse complement strand
TAAGTCTTTTGTGTTGGGGCGCTTTTTCAAAAAAATGACAAGACCGGGCGAGCATGTGGCGATTTTGCTGCCGAATGCGTTGGCCAATGTTTGTACGCTCTTTGGGTTGTCGGCCTATGAAAGAATACCGGTTATGCTTAATTTCTCGGTTGGGGCGGCAAATATGGTTTCGATGTGTCGCACCGCACAGGTGAAAACGGTGATTACTTCGCATACGTTTATTCGTAATGCCAAGATGGAGAATGTAACCGATGAGTTGAAAGCGGCCGGATATAAAATCTTTTATTTGGAAGATTTGCGTAAATATATCACTCTGAAAGATAAGATAGAGGCATATATTCGCTATAAGGCAAAGAGGGTGCCGCATCCGGTGGGAGGAAATAAAAAAGCCATTATTTTGTTTACCTCCGGTTCGGAAGGAGCTCCGAAGGCTGTCGTTTTGAGCCATGCTAATATTATTTCCAATGTTGACCAGATGAGTTGTATTGAAACAATTACAACGGCTGATATCTTTCTTAATGCTTTGCCGATGTTCCATAGCTTTGGTTTAACAGTGGGAACTTTATTTCCAATATTTAAAGGAAGCAAGTTGTTTTTGTATCCCTCGCCGTTGCATTATCGTGTGATTGCCGAGTTGTCTTATGAGATTGGGGCTACGGTTTTGCTCGGAACCGATACGTTCTTCCGCGGATATGCCAAAATTGCGCACCCGATGGATTTTCATAATATCAGATTTATGTATGGCGGAGCTGAGGCAATTAAACCCGATACTCGCAATATGTGGGGTGAACGACTTGGCATCAGCGTTAAGGAAGCATACGGTTCGACCGAATGTTCACCGGTGGTAACGGCCAATAACCGCATATTTAACCGCTTTGGCTCAATCGGTAAATTGTTGCCCAAAATTCAATATAAAATCGTGCCGGTTGACGGAATTGAAAAAGGCGGTGAGCTATGGGTTAAGGGACCAAACGTTATGTTGGGCTACATTATGCCAAATAATCCAGGTGTGTTGGTGCCTTTGGAAGATGGATGGTATCATACCGGTGATGTGGTTGAGATTGATGAAATCGGGTTTGTTTATATCAGAGACAGGATTAAACGGTTTGCCAAAGTGGGCGGCGAGATGGTGTCATTAAACGCCGTACATGAAACCGTGGTCAAGGCTTTTGAAGCCGACGGTGTCGATTTTTCTTACGGCGTGGTTGCCGTGCCGCATGAAAGCAAGGGTGAACAAATTGTTTTGGTTACCAATAATAAAAATGTTACCAATGATAAATTACATGCCTATATCAAGCAAAACGGTTTGCCGGAATTGTATCTGCCGAGGGTCATTTTGTATCATGATACATTGCCGGTGTTTGCTACCGGAAAGGCAGATAACGTTACCTTGAAAAAACAGGTGATGGAAGAATTGGGATTGTAAATTGATGATATGAAAAACCGCTCTTTTAAGAAAGAGCGGTTTTTCTAATTAACAAAAGACTAGAAACCTTCGGTATCTAAGCGTTTGCGCAATTGTTTGCGAGCGCGGCGAACGGCCTCAGCCTGACGGCGAGCCTTCTTTTCAGAGTTCTTTTCATGGCAGCGGCGCAATTTCATCTCACGGAAGATGCCTTCACGTTGCATCTTTTTCTTCAAGACTTTCAAAGATTGTCCGACATCGTTGCCGATAACAGTAACCTGAACCACTTAAATCACCTCATTTCATCAATATCTAAAGGGTTGAATACATAAAGTTGTTTGGTTTGTAGCATTAATGATTGAAAAAAGCAAGTATTTTTTTGTGAAGATATTGATTAAGATAATTTTAATTTTTATTGCTGCATAATCATTTGTTTTTTATGAATATTTTAAAATAAATCCACAATAATTCAATCATTCGATTGATTTATGCAATATTGTATGTTATAGCTTGTCCGTTATTTAACCTTATAAGGACTTTTATATGAAAAAACTTATGACTTTGACGGCTTTGGGCGCTATTATTGCTGCCACCAATGCCAATGCTGCCGGTTTCCATTTGCGTGAGCAGTCGGCGGCTGCTTTGGGAAACGCTTTTGCCGGTGCTACCGCAGGAGCCGAAAATAACTCTTATGCTTATTTTAACGTCGCCGGTTTGACCAAACAAAAAGGTACTCAGGTTAATGTCGGCGGTACTTATATTATTCCGAGAGCCGAGGCTCACGATATTTATGCTGTGGATCCGTTAGGAAATAAAGGTGAGCGTAATCAGGATGTAAATAATATCGTGCATGCGGCGATTGCTCCAAGTGCAACAATTTCACACCAATTGAATGACGATGTATATTTGGGGCTGTCAATGAATGTGCCGTTTGGTATGATTACCAAATATGATGGTGCATGGGTGGGTTCTGACCACGGTGTTACATCAAAAGTTATTTCGGTTACGACAACACCGATGGTGGCTTATAAAGCAACCGATAAATTGAGCATCGGTGCCGGATTGCCAATCCAATATATTAAAGCAAGATTGAGCAATACCGTGGCAACAATGGATGGTTCAGCAACAATGGAAGGCGATACGGTTGATGTGGGATATCAATTGGGTGCCATATATGAGTTTAATGAAAATACCCGTATCGGTGTTGGCTATCGCAGCGAGATTAATCACAAGTTAAAAGGCGATATTTCGTCTGATATACCGTTGCCGGGATATAGCAGTATGCTTAACCAAGATATTTCGGCGCGTCTTGATACTCCGGCAATGTTTTCGGTTGGTGCTTATCATCGTTTGAATGACAAGTGGGAAGTTATGGCTGAGTATCAAAGAGTTTATTGGAACTCGTTTGATAGCTTGGATATCTATGGAAGAGACGTTCCTTTTGTAAGTTCTACTCCGGAAAACTGGCGTGATACCAATTTCTATGCAATCGGTGCCAGCTACCAGATGGATAATCAATGGAAATTGCGTCTTGGTTTTGCCTATGACGAGTCGGCAGTCAAGGCCGCTGACAGAACACCAAGAATTCCTGATTCCGACAGATATTGGTATTCTATCGGTTTGAGCTATGCTTATAGCGAGAAACTGACTTTTGATGCGGCATTTACCTATATCAAAGCTAAAGATGCGGTAGTTAATATTCCAACATCACTGACTAACGGTGCTGGGGGCGTGTACGCCGAATATGACAACTCGGTCAAATTGGTCGGTTTGTCTTTGAACTACAAGTTCTAAAAATATAAAGTCTCCTTTTGATAGGCAAAAAAGCGGGAAGCAAAATAATGCTTGCCGCTTTTTTTGTTGATTATTATGCAAAAAAATGTTACCATGACGAAAATTGACAAAAACGGAGCTGCCAAATGTCTGAAATAAGTGAAGACCCAAGATGCCAAGAAATAGAGCGTGAGCTGGATTATTACGCCAATAAAACCAGAGCATGGCAAATAGAGCGCAGCAGATATGTAAAAAGGGGCGATGGTAATAAATTTAAGTATGCAAATTTTAATCCGTATCCGTATGATGATATTGTTGAGCGTAGAATGGTTAATCAAATAGATGAGTATCTTCTTTCATTTGGTGAAAAAGAAAGAGCCGAAGTTAATGGACATTTCTTATGGAAATATAAAGAATATTTTTCACAACCGTTTGCTAAACATGCGGTGAATTTGCTTGAAAAGCACATAACATCTTATCCGCTTTCTGATGCTAATAAGATTAAATTTTTGGAATATCTATTTAAGTATCAAGATGAAACAGGAAATGGAATATTGTTTCAATTTGATGATAGAGTTTTATATAAATTGGCTGATTTTGATCCTAATAATAATTTGGAAGCAACTAATCGATTATATAATAAAGCTTTGGGCTTTTTTGATACGAAAAAACGTAAGAGTGATGAAAAAATTAAACTTTTATACGGCATATCTAAAACATTTATCAGAAATATAAAGAAAATATCGCCAGAGGCGGTGGTCAATTATGCTGAGATTTATTTTAATATGGCGGATAGAACCAACAAAAAACTAGATGCCGCAATATTGGAACGATTGGCCGTGAAAACTCCTTATGCGCTTGAACGGAAAGAAATATGCGGCGATGAAGAGGTGTTGGATAAAAAAGTTATTAAGGAAATTTTTGAGGCTTATACCAAGCATGTTAACAATCAGAAAGATTTTAATAATAATTTGGGAACTGAAATGGCCGGTTTGGCAAAAGGATTGTTCTCTCAGTACGGTTATACCCTCAAAGAGGCCAAAGATTTAATCAATATCTTATATCCTAAAGAAAAAGATGAAAAAGGGGCAGTAATCAGAGATAATCAAAAAAGAAAATGTTTGCGCGCAATGGCTAATGATTTGGAGCAGATTGTTGAAAAAAATACATCTATGCAAAATAGCATTATTAAAGATATTGATAAGGAAAATCCCGATTTGTCTCGGGAGAGGATTATTGATTATGCCGAGAGAATGTTTGATTATGCCTCACAAAATCCACAAAATAACGTAAGAATCAATACATTGTATAATATGCTGACAAAGGATAAAAAAGTTGATAAAGAGCTTTTGTTGGATGTGGTTGATGCTTACGGACAGTCGGTAAGAGGAAGTGAGATAGACCTGGGAAAATTTAATTATAAACTATATGACAAAATGACTAAAATGCTTCAGGGGATTACGATAAAATATGACTATCTGCCTGAGGATATGAGCAAACTATGCTGGCATATCGGAAAAGGCGCAAACGGACATGAGGAATTTTTGAAGATGGGGCAAGCCGTTGAGTTTAATTGGGCGCAGGCAGATGATTGGCGCTATGAACGAGCTCCAAAAAACGTAATTTCGGCAATTATTCATAAAAAAGGCGGAAACAGTCTATAACTTATCTCTCAAGAATTTGGCGGTGTAGCTTACTTCTGATTTGGCGACCTGTTCGGGTGTGCCTTGGGCAATGATTTGGCCGCCGCCATCGCCGCCTTCGGGACCGATATCAATGATATAATCCGCGGTTTTGATAACATCTAAATTATGCTCGATGACAATTAACGAATTGCCTTGCTCAACCAAAGACTGCAAAATTGATAACAACTTATTGATATCCTCAAAATGCAGACCGGTGGTTGGCTCGTCCAAAATATACAAGGTTTTGCCGGTGGCGCGTTTGGACAGCTCTTTGGATAATTTGATACGTTGAGCCTCGCCGCCGGAGAGTGTAGTGGCAGGCTGGCCAAGTTTGATATAGCCAAGGCCGACACGGCGCAATAAATCAAGGCGTCCTTTGATTGAGGGAATGTTCTCAAAAAACTTAAAAGCATCGTCAACCGTCATATCCAAAACATCGGCAATGGATTTGTCTTTGTATTTGACTTCCAAAGTTTCGCGGTTGAAACGTTTGCCTTTGCAGACATCACATTCGACATAGACATCGGGCAAAAAGTGCATCTCGATTTTGGTGACGCCGTCGCCTTTGCAGGCCTCGCAACGACCGCCGGCGACATTGAATGAAAAGCGTCCGGCGTTGTAGCCTCGGGCCTTAGCTTCTGGCAGGGCAGCATACCAATCCCTAATATAGGTAAACAACCCAGTATAGGTGGCCGGATTGGAGCGCGGAGTGCGCCCGATGGGGGATTGGTCGATGTTTATAATCTTGTCAATATTCTCTGCTCCGATAAGCTTGTCATAAATTCCGGCAGGTTCGCGCGAGCCATTAATCTCTTTTTCAAGAGCTTTGCACAAAGTCTCTAAAATAAGTGATGATTTGCCCCCGCCCGAAACGCCGGTTACGCAAGTAAACGTGCCTAAAGGAATTTTGACATCGACATTTTTTAGGTTATTGGTGCGTGCTCCTTTGAGGCCCACAAATTTGCCGTTGCCTTTGCGGCGTTGTGGCGGTACGGCAATTTTTTTGATGCCGTTTAGGTATTGGGCGGTGAGACTGTCTGATTTTAGAATATCTTTAATTGTTCCTTGGGAAACTATATGACCGCCGTTGCTTCCGGCCTGAGGGCCGATATCAATAATATAATCAGCCGAGCGAATGGCATCCTCGTCATGTTCAACCACAATTACGCTGTTGCCGATATCGCGGAGGCGCTCCAATGTTTCGATTAATCGGGCGTTGTCTCTTTGGTGTAGTCCGATTGAGGGCTCATCTAAGACATATAAAACTCCGGTTAGGCCGGTGCCGATTTGGCTGGCAAGCCTGATACGCTGAGCCTCGCCGCCGGATAAAGAGCCCGATTGCCTAGAAAGAGTTAAGTACTCAAGTCCGACATTGTTTAAAAAGCTTAAGCGCTCGCAAATTTCTTTGATGATTTTAGCCGCGATTTCTTGTTTTTGCGGGCTTAGGTTGGGTTTGATACCGTTAAACCAAAGGAGAGCATCTTTGATTGACATCTCAGATGCCTCCATAATATCAAGTCCGCCGATTTTGACGGCCAAAGCCTCCGGTTTGAGGCGTTTGCCGTGGCAAGCCTCGCAGGGGGCGGATGATTGATAGCGCGAAAGCTCCTCGCGTGAGGCGGCAGAATCGGTTTCTAAAAACCTTCTTTCCATGTTGGGGATTACGCCTTCAAACGGTTTGTTGCTGACAAAACGGCTGAAATATAGCGGAATAGGCTCATCGCCGGAGCCATATAAAATTATGTTGCGGGCGTCCTCTGGCAAATCTTTCCAAGGGGTTTTGAGCGAGATGTGTAAGTAATCTGCCAATGATGCAAGAGTTTGCTCATAAAAAGAAGTGCGGAAACCATGCCAGGGGGCAATGGCTCCTTGCGAAAGCGATAGATTGGGGTTGGGGACAATCAAAAGCGGGTCCATGTATAATTTGGCGCCGATGCCGTCGCAATGCGGACAAGCACCATAAGGATTGTTGAAAGAAAAGAGCCTAGGCTCTATTTCCTCGATGGTGAAACCCGAAACCGGACAGGCAAAACGAGAAGAAAAAGTTGTTCTTTCTCCGGTTGTGGCGTTTTCGACGAAAGCCAAACCATCGCTTAATTTGATTGCGGTTTCAAAAGACTGGCTTAGGCGCTCTTCAATACCTTCTTTGACAACAATGCGGTCAATAACCACCTCAATATCGTGTTTTTGGTTTTTGTTGAGCTCGGGAGTTTCTTCCAGGTCATAAATTTTTCCGTCAATCTTGACCCTTTGGTAGCCTTGTTTTTGCAGATTTTCGAGCTCTTTTTTGTATTCGCCTTTTTTGCCGCGGGCAATGGGAGATAAAATCATGATGCGGCTGCCTTCGGTAAGCTCCAAAGTCCTATCGACCATTTGGGAAATAGTCTGACTTTCTATCGGCAGCCCCGTGGCCGGAGAATAGGGTGTGCCAACACGCGCCCACAACAGGCGCATATAGTCATAAATCTCGGTTACGGTGCCGACGGTTGAGCGTGGATTGTGCGAGGTGGTTTTTTGTTCAATGGATATGGCTGGTGATAATCCCTCAATCGAATCAACATCGGGTTTTTTCATCAAGTCCAAAAATTGGCGCGCATAGGATGACAAACTCTCGACATAGCGGCGCTGTCCCTCGGCATAGATAGTATCAAAAGCCAAAGATGATTTGCCCGAGCCTGAAAGGCCGGTAATGACTGTCAATTTGTTCTTGGGGATATTGACGTTAATATTTTTTAAGTTGTGTTCTCTGGCACCTTTTATTTCTATAAAATCGTTGCTCATTTTGCCCATCTCCCAGTTGAAAGAATAATATATGCTTATTAAAGCTTAATAGCAACAGAAATTATCAGCTGAAAAAAAAGTTGCAAAAATAAGATTATTTTATTAATATTTCGAAAGTTTTAATTTGAGATAGATGATTATGAAGATAACGCTTAGAGCAGTTTTTTGTTTGGCTATGTTGTGGGCAATCGAAGCTAGGGCCGTTAATGTGGCCGTGGTTGCGCCTAAAGTCGGGTATTTGGCCAAATTTGGCAATGAGCTGATTGAGGGAGTGCAGATTGCGGTTGATAATATTAATCAAAACGGCGGCATCAACGGAGAAAAAATTAATCTTATAACGGTTGATGACAGGTGCGAGGATTCTTTTGCCGTTTCGGCGGCGCAGATGATGGCGGTTAACTCTTCCAAAGAAGATAAGATTAGTTTGGTGATTGGGCCTTATTGCAGTAATATGTTTGATCAGGTTGCTTATACCTATGCACAAGGAAAAATTATAAGAGTTATCCCAACACCGCTTGATAATCAGCAATATGCCTTGGATGAAAAAGGATTGTTTAAAATCGGCGGGGTGATGAGTGATGAGGCTATAGCCTTTTATAATTTTTATAAACGCAAATTTGCAGATAAAAATGTGGCAGTTGTTTATGACAGCAAGATGTTTTCAACAAGTGAAACAGCACTTAGAATTCAGACATTGTTTCAGGATAATAATTTGTCAAACCGCATAACGTTATATGATTTTGCCAATTATGGTGATGATTATGAGCAGATGGCCAAAGAAATATTGTTGAATAATCAAATAGCGGTGGTTTTGAGTAATGCAAAGTCAACGGCTAAACTAGTACAGCGTTTGCAAGAGAGAGAAGCCGAAACGGTTGTTTTTGTTGATGAATATTTGGCAAATGCATACTTCTTCAGAGAAATGGGAAATTTTGCCGAGGGTGTTTATGTGATGCGGCGCGAAACTCTTAAAGACAGCCCGTCGTTTACCGAGGAGCTGGTTAAATTGAGGTTGCAGGGCAAAGAGCCTAAGGGGCTTGGTGTTTATGGGTATGCTGCAGTGAAGCTGTGGCGACAATTGGCGGAAAAAGCAAAATCAACTGATTTTGACAAGATTGATGCATTGAAAAACGGAAATGAATTTGTACTGCCGTGGGGAAAGGTGGCGTTTGTTAAAGGAAACGCCAAAGAAAACAGCGGATATGATATATATCAGGTACAAAACGGGGAATATACACAGGTTAATTGATTTTTGTTTTGCAAAAGACAAATATATGAATATAATTTGGGGCAGTTTTAATCTTTTTTGTGAAATGTTAGGATGAAAAAATGGCTGGAAGCATTAATAAAGTTATTTTGCTTGGAAATTTGGGTGCTGATCCTAAAGTCAGCAATACTGCAAACGGCGCTAAGGTCGTTAATTTTAATTTGGCGACTTCTGATTCTTGGAAAGACAGAGCCAGCGGCGAACGCAAAGAAAAAACCGAGTGGCACAGGGTGGTGATTTTTAATCCCGCTTTGGCAGATGTGGCAGAAAAATATCTGCGTAAAGGTTCAAAAGTATATTTAGAAGGGCAATTGCAAACCAGACGTTGGGAAGACAACAATGGTCAGGAGCGCTATACAACCGAGGTGGTATTGCAGAATTTTAACGGCAATTTGGTGCTTTTGGATGCCAAAGGTGACGGTGTTCCGGCGGGTGGTAATGATGTTTTTGCCACAACCGATTCAGGTTGGGATTCTTCATCTGCGGCAGCTCCGGCAGCCGGGTTGGATGATGATATTCCGTTCTAGGTTTTTATTGCAGATAGAAAAAATCCCCTCGGTTGAGGGGATTTTTTTTGGACTTTTTAAAAAATGGCACGATGTTTGCATATACATTAACAACAAGTGAAAAATTATCCGAACTGTCGGGGAAACAGTTGTTAATTTAGGGGAATGATTTTATGGATAATACATCGTATATAGCATTGTCGCGCCAGATGGCTTTGTGGAAGCAGATGAATATTGTTTCCAACAATATGGCCAATATGAATACGGCCGGATATAAACAGGATAATGCCGTTTTTACATCTTATATCAGTCAGACGCCAGAGGCCTTAGGGATTGGGGCAGCGCCGTTGTTTTTTACTCAGGATTTTGGTCAGTTTCAGGATTTTGCCGAAGGGACTTTTAAGAGTACCGGCAATACTTTTGATTTGGCAATCAAAGGAGATGGTTTTTTCTGTATCGAGACTAAAGACGGCGAAAAATATACCCGCAAGGGACAATTTACCTTAAATGAAGACGGGGCTTTGACCACAACGGACGGTGATTATGTGTCGAGCGAACATAATATGCCGTTGTATTTTGCTCCGGGCGAAACCGAAATTACAATATCGGAAAGCGGCGACGTTATGACCGAGAACGGTTTAATCGGGCGGATTAAGGTGGCAAAATTTGCCGATAATCAAAAATTGCTTAAAGCCTCGGGTGTTTTGTTTGAGAATGTTGAGGGTAATGCCGTTATATTGGGTACGGATACGGTAAGAATTGCTCAAGGAATGGTGGAGCAGTCCAACGTTAATTCCATTACCGAGATGACCAATTTGGTCAAAATTCAACGCAGTTATGATTATGTGCAGCAAATGATTGATGAGGAGCATGATCGTTTGTCAAATACAATTTCAACTTTTGCAGAATTAGCTTAATTTTTTTGAGGGAATAAAAAGATGAGATCTTTACAAATAGGCGCAACCGGAATGCTGGCTCAGCAAACCAATGTTGATACCATTGCCAACAACATTGCCAATATGAACACGACGGCTTATACCAAAAGAAGAGCCGAGTTCAGCGATTTGTTATATCAAAATATCGTGCGTCCGGGGTCGGCTTCAACCGCCGATAACACGATTGTTCCGGCCGGTATTCAAATGGGGCTTGGTGTCAGAACCTCGGCAATTTACAGAATTACGGAGGGAGGGTCTTTGACCTCGACCGGAAATGACTTGGATTTGGCGATTAGAGGCAGAGGATATTTTACGATTGAACTGCCGGAGGGTAAAGGAACGGCTTATACCAGAGACGGTGCTTTTCAACGCAACGGCGATGGAACGATAGTTACCCATGACGGTTATGTGGTTCAGCCGGAGATTACAATTCCTGAGGATGCAACAGAGGTTTATGTTAACAGCTCGGGTGAGGTTTGGATTAAACAAGACGGTGAAACCGATGAGGTTAATGTCGGACAACTGGAGCTTGCTACTTTTGTAAATGAAGCAGGTTTGGAAGCTCTGGGTGATAATCTGTTTTTGGAAACAGAGGCCTCGGGTGCGCCGGTGGTGGATAATCCGGATGCCGAGGGATTTGGCTCTATTTTGCAGGGGTATCTTAATACATCGAACGTTAATCCGGTAACCGAAATTACTGAGCTGGTTTCGGCGCAGAGAGCTTATGAGATGAACTCAAAAATCATAACCACCGCGGATTCAATGCTAAATACCATTAACCAGATGAAATAGGTGTTTTTGAGATGAAATTTTGGCTGATTGTTTTTGCTTTTGTTTTGACGATCGTTCCGGCATGGGCAAAGGAATTGCTTATTATCGGGATTGATGAGATGTCTGAAGCCGTTGCCAAAGAATTTGTCGAGCAGGGAATGGGCGAAAACATTGAATTGGAATTTTTTGGCGGACAGACGGCGTTCTCGTTTGAAAATGCCAATGAGGCCAAAATCATGGTAACTGATCTTAATATCAGCGAAGATCAAAACAAATTTACGGCAACAGCGGAAGTGTTTGTTGACGGCAAATCAGTCGCCGAGACCAAGCTGTTTGGACGGTATTTTGAAATGGTTGAAGTTTGGCTGCCGCTAAAAGATATTGCCAAAGATGAAATTATTAAAAGCGAGGATTTGGTCAATGTTAAGATGCGAGCCAATCGTTTGCGCGATGACAGTATTACCGATTTGAACGATTTGCTTGGCAAACAGGCGCTCAGAACCATCAGAGCAGATAAGCCGATTGTAAAAAAAGATATCAGAGAAAAGGTTTTGATAAAAAAAGGAGATGAGGTTACGGCAATTTATACCTATAAGGGATTGCAGATTACCTCTAAAATGGAGGCCTTGGAAGATGGGGCTAAAGGGCAGAGAATTAAGCTGTTGAACACCAAAAGCCATAAAGAAATAAGTGGTAGAGTGTTAGATAATAAAACGGTTGAAATTGCAGCCGAATAGTTGGGGAGCTATGAAGATGAATTTGGTAACTAGAAATATTATAAAAGGAACGGCCGTGTTGATGATGGCGACATCATTGTCTGGGTGCGGAATGTGGTCTAAACTAACCAGAGTTGGGCAGGAACCTCCGCTTTCGCCGATTACCAATCCGGTGGAGGCAAAAGGATATGAGCCGGTATCAATGCCAATGCCTGAGAAAAAAGAGCAAAAACAGGCGGCAAATTCTTTGTGGCATCAAGGTGCGGATGGGTTCTTTAAGGATCAGAGAGCGGCTAAGGTAGGTGATATTATCACGGTTAAGATATCGGCCAAAGATAACGCTTTGATGGAAAACGAAATGGAGCAGAATCGTGATGACAATACGGATTCTCTTGGCGTGTCGTCGTTGTTTGGTTATGAGCAGTATGCGACCAAAGTATTTCCGGGATCGGTTAATACCAACGATTTGGTAAACATTACATCTAATCGCGAAATTTCGGGCGATGGCAAGATTGACAGGAAAGAAAGTATTGATGTTACCATGGCGGCTGTGGTTACCCAGGTTTTGCCCAACGGCAATTTAGTGATTGAGGGAACCCAAGAAATAAGGGTTAGCTATGAGGTTAGGCAGCTTATGATGCGCGGAATTATAAGGCGGGCCGATATATCATCGGACAACACTATAGAATCAAGCAAAATTGCCGAATTGAGAGTTTCTTATGGTGGTGAGGGTGTTATTTCTGACGTACAGCAGCCGAGATACGGACGTCAGATTTTAGATATTGTGGCACCGTTCTAAGTAAAAAAGTTTCCCCTATTATTATGTGCTAAATTTTTTAAGAAAAAATCTCCCCAATTTTTTCTTAAAAGTAACGTAACCGAGAGTATTTGCGGTTAGGTTGGACTTGAAGAAGAAAGGGCTTAAATATAAAAAAGCAGTTTTTATATTCCCCAACGGCTTTTTGGATAAGCCCTTTCTGCCTTTGAGTTAAAAAAAGAGTTTAGAAAGTTTGGATTATAACCTGATTAATAAACGGAAAATGAAATGTTAGATGAAATTAAAGAGCAAATTGACGGGGCCAGCGAAGAGGCTGAGCTGTTGAGTGAGTATGCTAACTCTTTGGAGAATGCAGCGAGGTCGCATAGCGATAACTATAAATTGTTGGTGTTGGATGAGAATTTGAAAATGTGGGTGGCAATTGAGGCATCCATGAAAAATCCTAAAAATCTGATGCCAAAGGAAATTAAAGAAAATTTGACCAAACTATCAAAATATGTTGAGCAGATCACTATCTCTCAGGGTGTTAATATGACCGATAGCTACTATAGATCTTTGGCGGAAATTAATCGTCAAATTTCTGAGGGATTGATGGAATCGGTTAATACCAATCTGGCGCAGCAGGAGGCTTACTTTTTGGCAAGATGCGGATTGGATTTGTCTGAAGCTTGCAAGGCTAAAGACAAGGAATGGATGGTGGTGGCTTTGGATAATAATCAACGCTTGTGGGTGATGATTAAGACCTTGATGAGCTCAAATAAAACTAAGTTGCCAGAGGAAACTAAGGAAAACCTGATTAAGCTGGCGGATTATGTAGCCTCAAACACTATAAAACTGGGTAAAAATCTTGATGAAATGGATCAGAAAATTTTGGATACGCTGATTAATATCAATCGCCAAATTTCTGAGGGGCTTTTGGGGCATCAATAGAAACAGGAATAAACTAGAAGCTCCGTTGATGTGTATAACGGAGCTTTTTTTTGTATAAGTTGTTGAAGTTGGTTGTAACTTGAGAGCAAAGATATTATAAATTTAGAAGATTTAATTGCATTAAGACAGAGAAAAAGATGATTTTTTCTAAATTTGAACGGATGGTGGCCGGTCGTTATTTAAGGGCCAAACGCAAAGAAGGGTTTATCTCGGTTATTACCGGATTTGCCTTTACCGGAATTGCACTTGGGGTGGCAACTTTGATTATTGTTATGAGTGTGATGAACGGTTTTAGGCACGAGTTGTTGGGAAGAATATTGGGGATTAACGGCCATATCGGGATTATGGCACCAACAAGTTATCCGTTTAATAATTATGAGGAAGCAATTAAAGAGATTAGCGAGATAGAGCATATTACTTTGGCGGTGCCGTTGATTGAAAACCAGCTGTTGATTACGGCCGGAAAATCGGCCGAAGGCGCAATGGTTAGAGGAATTGACAGAGATGATATGCTTAAAAAGGAAGCATTGGCCAAGGCGGTCGAAAAAGTGGATATGGACTATTTTGAGGGCGACAAGGTCATTGTGGGAATACGTTTGGCGCGCAAGATGGGAGTAGTTGAGGGAGATAAAATTACGCTATTATCGCCAAATGGCAAGGTTACGGCTTTTGGTACGGTGCCGAGAATGAAGTCTTATCAAGTAATAGGTTTGTTTGATTCGGGCATGTATGAATATGATGCCAATTTTGTGTTTATGCCGCTTGAGACGGCGCAGGTTTATTTTGGGCTTAGCAAAGCGGTTACCAATATTGATATCACGCTTGATGATGACAAGTATTTGTCTTTGGTGAGAGAGGCTTTGGAGCAAAGTTTGGGCGGTGGTGCTTATATCTATGATTGGAAGCAGAGCAACGCGGCATTTTTTAACGCTATTGAGGTTGAGCGCAATGTGATGTTTATTATTCTGACTTTGATTATTTTGGTGGCGGCATTTAACATCATTACCGGACTGATTATGTTGGTGAAAGACAAGGGCAGAGATGTGGCGGTGCTTAGGACAATGGGAGCCACCAAGGGTATGATTATGCGGATATTTTTTATTGACGGAGCTTTTATCGGCGTTGTCGGGACGGCGTTGGGCTTGGTATTGGGGTTGTTGTTTTGCGACAATATTGAAGAAATTCGCCAAGGTCTACAGACGTTGCTTGGCAGAGATTTGTTCTCGGCGGAAATTTATTTCTTGTCTAAACTGCCGGCCAAAGTTGATATGGGCGAGGTGATAAGCGTGGTGTCAATCTCGTTGTTGTTGTCATTTGCGGCGACGCTTTATCCGTCGTGGCGGGCGGCCAAATTTGATCCGGTGGAGGCGTTGCGTTATGAATAAAAAAGCTCCGGTTTTGGAATTGAAAAAAGTATATCGTTCATTTAAGCAAGGAACGCAAAATCTTCAGGTGTTGCGCGAGGTTGATTTGGAACTGGAAAAAGGCGAAGTGGTGGCTTTGATCGGGCCGTCGGGTTCGGGTAAATCTACTTTGTTGCAAATTGCCGGGTTGCTTGAAAAACCCAGCAAAGGCGATATTTATTTGGATGGGCAAAATTGCTCTAGGCTGAGTGATGGGGTGAGAACATCATTGAGGCGTGATTATTTGGGGTTTGTGTATCAATATCATAATTTGTTGGCGGATTTTGACGCGTTGGAAAATGTGATGCTGCCGCAGCTTATTGCCGGCGTCGGATATAAAGAGGCGGCAGATAAGGCTAAGTGGTTATTGAAAAAAATGGGGTTGGAGAAAAGAATTAAACACCGTCCGGCAGAACTTTCGGGCGGTGAGCAGCAGAGGGTGGCAATTGCCAGGGCTTTGGCTAATGCGCCAAAGTTGTTGTTGGCAGATGAGCCAACCGGTAATTTGGACCCGAAGACTTCGGAAGTGGTGTTTGCCGAGCTTTTGAATATTGTGAAAGAAACCGGATTGAGCGCATTGGTGGCAACACATAATTTTGAATTAGCCAATCGGATGGACAGAAAAGTTAAACTTGAAGGTGGAAAACTTATTGATATGCGAGCAAAAAATTTTGTAAGTGAGAAGAACTTTTATTAAGGAGGAAAGTAAATGAGTTGTTATTGGAAACAAAGTTTGTGGATTGGCGGAATATATTGGATTATTTCGCAAGTGTTTACAATGTCGGGAAGCCTTATCGGCAGTACGATTGATGCCGGAATTTCGTTGTTGTTGGTATTATTTTTGATACCGATGAACTGGCTTAAACCGATAAAAAGAATTGATGAGGCAATCAAAAAAGCACCAATTGTTTCAACCTTGTTGGTATCGGTTGGTTGGGTGCCTTATGTGGTTGGAATTGTCTATGTTGTCAGTGTGGCGGCATCGGTTATGATTATGGCCTCAGGTGAGGGGTATGAATATAGGTTGTTTAATTTGTTTCAAATTGTGATTTGGACAACTAATTTGCGTCAATTGATTATGGTCTTGACGGTTCTGACGGCTGTTTTAATGATTTTTGTAGGGAAGAGAACAATTGTCGGAAGATTGGACAAGCATTTTAAGCTGATTGAAAATGAGGCTGCAGCGGCAACGGTTAACTCCACGGCTGAGAAAACAAAAGTTGCTGAGGTTGAGAAGAAGGTTGAGGCAGCCAAGCCGGAAGTTAAAAAAGCGGCTAAGGCAAATGTTAAAAAGACAACCTCTAAGCCCAAGGCCAAAAAGGCAGAGGTAAAAAAAGAAGTTAAACCTGCGGCGGAAAAAACTGTTGCAGGCAAGAAAACAGTAACAAAAGTTTCTAAGCCCAAAGCTAAGGCAAAGTCTGTGACAGCAAAAAAAGCCTAAAGCAGAAGAGGTGAGAGGTTAAAAAACAAACAACCGTTGTCCGGGGGGCCGGAGAACGGTTGTTTGGGTTTTTTAATCTAACAATAGAGTGTCGGATTGTGCAGATTGTTGTTTTTGCAAATCCAACATCTGTTGTTGAAGCTCAATCAGCTGTTGGAGTTTGTCGTTGTGCTCATTAGCGGTTTTGCTTAGCTTGTCAATTAAAGCAACAAGGACAATGATATTAAACAGTAGCAAAAACAAAAATAAGATAATGCCGCATCCGGAGTTTGAAGATTGTTCCTCACTCATAAGTCATTATTTTAATTTGTTAATAATTTCGGTTTGCGGCCAGATTTAGCATAGTTTGTTTAAATTGGCAAGAAAAAGAAAAAAATGCTTGATTTTGCGGAGAATATGGTGTAGATATCTCGCTTGAATCGAGTGGGCGGGCTTTGGTATGCCTGTCGACTCTTAACAATCCATATTTTAAGAAAGGGATTAAAATGCCAAAATTAAAAACTAAAAGTGCGGTGAAAAAACGCTTCGGCGTTACCGGCACCGGTAAATTGAAAAGAAATTTTGCTTACAAGAGACACTGCCTCTTCTGCAAAACCCAAAAAATGAAAAGACAGGCTCGCGGTACTACTTTGGTGGCCGCTTCTGATGTTCAGATCATTAAACAGTTTTTACCTTATTTGTAGGAGTTGATAGAAGATGTCTCGCGTAAAAAGAGGTGTTACGGCTCATGCCCGTCACAAAAAAGTGCTGTCGATGGCTAAGGGTTATCGCGGCCGCAATAATAATGTCTTTCGCGTTGCCGTTGAAAAAGTTGAGAAGGCTTTGCAATATGCTTATCGCGACAGACGTGCAAAAAAGAGAAATTTCCGCAGCTTGTGGATTCAGCGTATTAATGCTGCCGCAAGATTGCACGATTTGACCTATTCACGATTTATGAACGGGCTCGCCAAAGCTGGTATCGAGCTTGATCGTAAAGTGTTGGCCGATATCGCTGTTAAAGAGCCCGAAACTTTTACCAAACTTGTTGATCAGGTTAAGGCTTCTTTGAGCAAATAATTATCGGAAATTAAAAAAATGTAAAAAGAGTCGGCTTGTGAAAACAAGTGAGACTCTTTTTTGTTTTAAATGTTAAAAAATGGTGGAACAATGGAAAATATCGAAGATTTGAAAGCAAAAACGCTTGAGGACATTGCCAAGGCGGCAGATGTTAAGGCTCTTGAGGATATCAAAGTTGCGGTTTTGGGCAAAAAAGGCGCCATTACCGAGCAGATGAAAGCTTTGGCTTTGTTGAGCGTGGATGAAAAAAAGGTTGTGGGACAAAAGCTTAATTTGGTTAAAGGCGAAATTGAGCAAGCGCTTGACAACAGAAAAGAAGAGTTGGCAAAAAAAGAATTGGATGAAAAACTGAAAAAAGAAACTATTGATGTTACCTTGCCGATACGGGATGAAAATTTGGGCAGAGTGCATCCGGTTTCGAAAATTTATGAGGAAGTGGTGGCTATATTCGGCGAGATGGGGTTTGAAATTGCCGACGGGCCGGATATCGAAGACCAGTTCCATAATTTTAATGCCCTTAATACTCCGGCCAACCATCCGGCAAGGCAAATGCAAGATACTTTTTATATTCCTAATCCGGAAAGTGATAATTTTGATGACAGCTATGTGGTACGCACCCAGACCTCGGCCGTGCAAATCAGAACCATGGAGAAAAAGCAGCCGCCAATCAGGATTATTGCGCCGGGGAGAACTTATCGTTCGGACTATGATGCAACCCATACACCGATGTTCCACCAGGTGGAGGGGTTGGTGGTTGACAAGGTTACCACCTTTGCCAATTTGAAAGGTTGTTTGTATGACTTTGTGAAGGCATTTTTTGAGCTGGATGAGCTGCCGGTGCGCTATCGTCCGTCGTATTTTCCGTTTACTGAGCCGTCGGCCGAGATGGATATCGGCTGCAAAAAATCTAAGACCGAGCTTAAAATCGGGGCCGGCAATGACTGGTTGGAGATTTTGGGTTGCGGTATGGTGCATCCGAATGTGTTGAAAGCCTGTGGTATTAATCCTGACGAGTATCAGGGATTTGCTTTTGGTATGGGGCTTGATCGTTTGGCCATGTTGAAATACGGGATTCCTGATTTGCGTACATTTTTTGAATCGGATGTAAGGTGGCTTAAACACTATGGCTTTATGCCGCTTGATTTGTCATCGATGACAGGCGGATTGAGTAATACAGGCGGATTGACAAGATAGGGAGAAGTGAGATGAAATTTACGTTATCTTGGTTGAAAGAACATTTGGATACAGATGCAAGTGTGGAAAAAATTGCCGAGACTTTGACCCAAATAGGTTTGGAAGTTGAGGAAGTTATCAATCCGTTTGACAATATGGAAGGTTTTGTTACCGCCAAAGTGGAAGAGGTTGAAGATCATCCGGATTCCGATCATTTGCATGTGTTGAAAGTAAACGACGGCAATCAGATTTTGCAGATTGTGTGCGGCGCGCCCAATGTTAAAAAGGGGATGATTGGTATATTGGCTCATGTGGGGGCTTATATTCCGCTGTTTGGCGAAAAAATTAAGGCCGGCAAGATACGCGGGGTGGAAAGCTGCGGTATGATGTGTGCCGAAGATGAGATTGGGGTTGGTTCTGATCATCAAGGGATTATTGAGCTGCCGGCAACGGCTCCTATTGGGTTGACCTTGGCCGAAGTTTACAAGGCTGATCCGGTGTTTGATATCTCAATCACGCCAAACAGGGCAGAGTGTTTGGGGGTTAGAGGTGTGGCCAGGGATTTGGCCGCGGCAGGGTTGGGTAAACTGAAGCCTTTGAATATTCTCAAACCAAACAGCAGCTTTGCCTCGCCAATTAAAGTAAAGGTTGAAGATTTTGAGGCTTGTCCGGTATATACGGGACGCTACATCAGAGGGGTTAATAACAAGGCCGAAACTCCGAAATGGATGAAAGACAGATTGACCGCCATCGGGTTGCGCTCGATATCGCCTTTGGTTGATGTTACCAACTATATCAACTATGATATGGCGCGTCCGTTGCATGTATTTGATGCCGACAAGCTAAAGGGGAATATTTGTGTGCGGATGGCCAAAGACGGCGAGGAGTTTGTCTCGTTGGAGGAGAAAAAATATCTTTTGGACAACCAATCGCTTGGGATTTGTGATGATGAGGGTATCCAATGCTTGGGCGGCGTTATGGGCGGCAACTCAAAAGGATGCTCGGCTGATACGGTTAATGTCTTTTTGGAGAGTGCGTTGTTTAATCCGGTTTGTATTGCAAGAACCGGGCGCAAGTTTCAGATCGATTCGGATTCTCGTTATCGCTATGAACGCTGGGTTGATCCGAACTCCAATGTTTTGGGTTCAGACTATGCTACAAATTTGATTTTGCAGATTTGCGGCGGCGAGGCCTCGGAGATTGAAATTGCCGGAGAGGAAAATTATCAGCCGGTAACAACTTATATTCGCCCCGAAAGGCTTAAAAATTTTATCGGAATTGAAGTTTCGGCGGCCAAAATTGTGGAAATTTTGCAAAGGCTCGGATTTGAAACCAAAGAAGACGGTGATAAAATTTTGGCGACAACGCCTACATGGCGCGGCGATATAGAAGGCGAGCATGATTTGGTGGAAGAGGTTGTCAGGATGATAGGGTTGGATAGTATTCCGGCCGAATCGATGTCAAAAGCTTATTTTCCGGAGCAGACCTTGAAACCGGAGCAGCGCCGTGTGGTAACAATCAGGCATGAGCTGGCAGCAAGAGGAATGCTTGAGACGGTTACCTGGAGTTTTACCGATTCTAAATTGGCTAAAGCTTTCCGCAAAGGTAATGAGCCTGTTTTGCTTTGTAATCCGATTACAGCCGAGATGGATGAAATGCGCCCGTCGGTGTTGGTTAATCTGTTGCAGGGGCTAAAGAGCAATATTGCCAGAGGTTATCAAGATGTTTGTTTGTTTGAGTGCGGACCTGAGTTCTTTGGGCGCAAACCAGGTGAGCAAAGATTGGTGGCGGCAGGTATCAGAAGCGGAGATCTTAATAAAAAACACTGGCTTAAAGAAGAAAGAGCTTTTGACGTGTTTGATGTAAAGGCTGATGCAATGGCTGCAATTGCCGCGGCTAATGGTCCGGCAGAAAGTGCCAAAATCTCGATCGATGCACCGGAATATTATCATCCGGGCAGAAGCGGGGTGTTGCGTTTGGGCGCAAACGTTATTGCTTATTTCGGCGAAATTCATCCGGCTATCTTGAAAAAATTCGGCATCAAGCAGAGAGTTTGTGCGTTTGAAGTGCTGGTTGATAACATTCCGCTGCCGCGCAACTCAAAAGACAAGGCTAAGAAGAAACTTGAGCTGTCTTTGTTACAACCGGTGGATAAAGATATGGCCTTTATTGTGGACAGAAAGATAAAAGCCGATGATGTAATTGCGGCGGCTAAAAATGCCGACAGAAATTATATTGCTGAGGTCAGAGTATTTGATGTGTACGAAGGCGAAAATTTGCCTGAGGATAAAAAATCAATCGCTTTGACTTTGACATTCCAGCCTAGGGAGGCCACATTCAGCGATCAGGATATCGAAACCTTGATGATGAAAGTGGAGCAGGCCGAAAAAGCAAAATGCAATGCCGTGTTGCGTGATGCCTAAAATAAAAAAGCACCTTGTATAAGGTGCTTTTTTTTAACCCAATCTTTCTTCGATGCTTTTGAAATATTCAATCGTTGAAGGTGATAATTTTTTTACTGCGGCTTCATCGCAGACAATAATACCGTAGCGGTGCTGTTGTAATGCCGTTATGGTCCACATATGATTTATGGAGCCCTCAATTGCTTGGTGAATGGCCTCGGCTTTGTTTTCGCCGGTGGCCATGATTATAACCTCTTTGGAATCCATAATGGTTCCAACACCCATGGTTAGCGCTTGGGTCGGAACTTTGGTAACATCATTATCAAAAAAGCGCGAATTGTCTTTGATGGTTGAGGGGGCCAGAGTTTTGATGCGTGTGCGAGATCTCAACGATGAGAAAGGCTCGTTAAAGGCAATATGTCCGTCGCTACCAACCCCACCTAACATCAGATCTATGCCGCCGTAAGCTTTGATGGCTTTTTCATAATTATCACATTCTTGGGCATAGTCTTTGGTTTGACCGTTTAGAATGTGAATGTTTTTCTTGTTAATGTTGATGTAATTGAAAAAGTTCTCGTACATAAAATGATGATAACTGTTTTTGTCTTCAGGCGAAAGGCCGATGTATTCGTCCATGTTGAAAGTTACAATATGCTCAAAAGATATTTTTTTATTTTGATAAAGTTTAATCAGTTCCTTATATACTCCAAGCGGAGTAGAGCCGGTTGGAAGTCCTAAGACAAAAGGTTTTTTGGCCGTGGGTTTAGCTGTTTTGATACGATAGCAAATATAGCCGGCAACCCAAGATGAGCAGTCGGCCGCATTATTTTTTATAATTACTCTCATTGATTGTTTCCTTTAACAAATTGTCCGCTGATTATGGTATAAATTAAATTGAGGTCTTTGTCCAGAACAATAACATCGGCATCATATCCGGGAACTAAAAGTCCTTTATTTTTTTGTTTCATGATTTGCGCCGGATTGGTTGATGACATTCTAACCGCTTTGTCGATAGATACACCCCATGAGACAAGGTTTCTGAAGCCGTCCAACATTGAGATGGCTGAGCCGTTAATAACATGGGTGTCTTTGCGATAAAAGCATTTGTCAAGGTATAAATCAGGTGTTTTGGAAAGGTCAGTCTTGGCCGGATATAGGGCATCGGTTATTAATACAATTTGGCTTATGGGCTTGGTTTTTAACAATAAATCTACCAAATTGGGGTGAACATGAACCCCGTCGCCTATGATTTCGCACGAAAGTTCCGGGTGAATCAAAACCGCGCCAACAACACCCGGTTCGCGATGATGCAATGGCCGCATGGCGTTGAAAAGATGGGTAACATGCATGATGCCGGCTTGAATTGCCTCCAACATTTGCTCATAAGTGGCATTGGTATGTCCTGATTGCAAAACAATGCCTTTTTCAACGCAATAGAGTGCCAATTCCCTCATGCCTTTGAGCTCTGGCGCTACTGTCATGTTTATGAGATTGCCGTCGCAGGTTTTGTAAAGTCGATGCATTAAATCTAAATCAACCGAATAAATTCCGTCTGCGGCTTGGGCCCCGATGCGCTCGGGGGATAAAAAAGGCCCTTCAAGATGAATGCCTAAGATGTGGGCGCCTTTTTCTTTGCCTTTGGCCTTGTTTATGGCTTTGATTTTTTTGATAAGCAAGTCTTCTTTGGCGGTGCAACAAGTCGGAATAAATGAGGTAACACCATATTGCGGTAAAAATTCTGACATGTGCAAAATTGCTTTGGAGTCTGCTTCGTCGGCTCCTCTGCCTCCGATGCCGTGAATATGAGTGTCGATGAAGCCAGGCATAACATAGGCACCTTTGACGTCAATAATCTTTACTTTGGGAGAAAATACCTTGTGACGGAATCTTTCTTCATTGTAGACGTCAACTATTTTGTCATTTTTGATGTAAACTGCGCAGTTATGCATTACCGAAAATCCGGTTAAGACGGTTGCATTATGCAAACAAATTGCCGATTTCATCTTTTATTCCTTGTTAAAATTCTATACGAACAATAACTCTTCGATTTTTTAGACGATTTTCAGGTATTGGTTCTCCATAAGGATTTTTGTTAGGGTAGGCTGGTGAAATTTCGGCCAAACCAACCGCCTTGAAACGGTTAATATCCATTTTATTGCTTATCATAGAGCGGACTACCGCGCCGGCTCTTGCTCCGGACAACTCCCAGTTGGAAGGAAGCGTGTCGGATTCATTGGTGTCATCAGTATGTCCTTCAACCGAAATGCGATATTTTTTATATTTGTTGGAATTAAGTAATAACGATATTTTTTTTATAACTGGAATTGCCTCTGGTTTTAAAATTACAGACCCTTTATCAAAAAGATTAATTGAGGTCATTTCCAACGTGGCTCCGTTGGCATCTGATGATATTATAACACCTTCATCTTCAAGATTTAGGTCTTTGGCGTCGTTTATAAAGCTGGTTATTGTCCCTGAGTTCTCCTCTATACCTCCATTACCAAAGGCTGCAGCCAAAGCATACTGGATTTGTGCTGCTTTATTTTTATCCAAATTTGATGATGCAAACAGAACAATAAACAGCGCTAAAAGAAGCGTCAATAAATCAGAATACGGAATAAGCCATGTTTCATCAGGATGTTCTTCGTGTGGAGGAGGTGTAGGTTTCTTTTTTACCATTATCTTGATCCTATAATATTGTGTTAAGCAGCATCACGTAGAGATTTTCTTTCTGCTAAAGGAATATATGCCTGCAGTCTGGATTCAATGGCAATAGAAGATGCTCCTTCTTGCAAAGCCAAAGCTCCCTCCAAAACCATGCGCTTTATTTCTACTTCTTCGGCATTAATTTCTCTTAATTTATTGGCGAATGGGTGCCAGCAGACATAACCGGTAAAAATACCCAATAAAGTGGCAACGAATGCTGCAGCAATAGAGTGACCGAGTTGGTTAATGTCGCTTAAATTACCAAGTGCGGCAATAAGTCCGATAACAGCACCTAATACACCTAAGGTTGGTGCATACATACCGCATTGGGCAAAAATTTGCGCCCCTGCGCGATGACGTGCTTCCATTTGTTTAATTTCAGCATCTACTACATTATAGATAAATTCAGCATTGAAGCCATCCGCCACCATGGTCATGGTTGAGCGTATAAATGGATCGGATACTTCATTGGCTCGTTTCTCAATTGCCATCACGCCTTCTTGTTTGGCTGATTTAGCAACAGAAACAAAAAGCTCTAATATTTCTTGCTTAGGAGTAAATGTTTGCCCTATAAAAATAATTTTTAATAATTTGGGAAATTTTTTTAGTTCTTTCATCGGAAAAGCATTAAAAATTGCCGCCGCCGTACCGGCAAAAATAATTAAAAATGCAGCTGGGTTAATTAAGGCATGTGGGTCGGCTCCTTTTAAGGCCATACCCGTACCAACGGCAGCTATGCCGCCAATAAAACCAATCCATGTAGATTTTTCCATTTTTCTTCATCCTGTTTTTAGATTTTTATACTGTATGTAAGTATAGATTTTATGTTTTAATTTTAGGTTAAAATTAGCAATAAATTTCTTGATATAATAAGTTAAATTATAAAACACTGCTTGACTTTAGGTGGAAAATGTGTTTTTATCGCGCTCAAGATATGGTCTCGTAGCTCAGCTGGATAGAGCAACAGCCTTCTAAGCTGTGGGTCAGAGGTTCGAATCCTCTCGAGATCGCCAATTGAAAAATGCCCCTTTTTAGGGGCATTTTCCATTAGCGCCTCTTGAGGTCGAACCTAGCAGAGAGGTTCGGTCTTTGGTATCTAAATTCGTTTCGGTCATTTACATTTCCCTCACTCATTAAGATATTCCAAAGAGCTTGCAGACAAAATCAGCCGGAGCAGCGGCTGATTTTACTTAGCGCTTCTCTCGAGATCGCCAGTTTTATAAAAATCCCTTAGCTTTTTAGGCTTAAGGGATTTTTTATGTTAAATATTTTCTATTGATACTTGACAGTTATAATATATAGTAATATTACTATATATAGTTTTTGATATATGTTTGGAGATGCTAAGATGAAAAAAGCTAAAGATGTTAAGGAGTTTGTCGAGAGAATCGATGCTTCAAAAAAAGTTAATCCTAAGGATCTTTCTTCCGATCAGGATTTGACTATTGCAATTATGAACTTGATTTCGATTGAAGAACATTTGGTGTTTTCGGGGGCAAAAACCGGAAAGAACTCTTTCTATGATTTGGTGCAAGATATCAGAGAATTGCGCAAAAATTTGATGCAAAAAGTTATTCCCGAATATGAAGGCGAGGTTTGGTGTATTTCCAAGCACTTGTTGGCATCGTCAATGCGCTTGATGGAAGTTGGTACCAAGCAACAATCTTTGGGGCATAAAGAAGAGGCCTATAAGCTGTTTAATCAAGCATATGATTTGTATTGTCTGTTTTGGGGGCTTAATATGAAGATGCTTGATGTCGAAGATGTTAAGTGGATTGAAGATAAAATGGATGATATTAAAAAAATATCGGCTCAGTTAGAAAAAAACAACCCGCCTAATCCAAAAGATGAACCGGAAAAGAAACAAGGTGCTTTGGCCAAAATGAAAGCTTTTGTGCGTAAAGCGGTTGATTGTTGTATTGAATAAAAAAGGATAGATAAATATGCAAAAAAAACTAAAATTAGCAGCTTTGATGAGTGCTTTGATGATGGCTAAAAATGCTCTGGCGAATCCGGCGTGTGCGGTTTGTACGGTTGCTGTCGGTGCATCATTGGAAGTGGCCAGACGCTACGGTTTTGATGATGCAGTCGTTGGGGTTTGGGCCGGTGCATTTTTGGCACTTTTGGGATATTGGTTTATTTTGTGGTTTGATAAAAAAGGTTGGCAGTTTTTCGGACGTGATTTGCTACTTATGGCGGTGTCGGTCGGAACTATTGGGGCAATGTATTTTCATATTCCGTATCAGCCGAAAGTTATTGGAATATTCTATATGGACCCGTTGTTGTTTAGCACCATTTTGGGAGCGCTGACTTTTATTTATGTTTCCAAATTTTATCAATGGATGAAAGCAAAAAATGGCGGACATGCTCATTTCCCGTTTGAAAAAGTGGTGTTGCCGGTGGCAGCTCTTGTTTTGCTTAGCGTTTATTTTAACTATTATCCGATAAGCCAAGTGCAGGTGCAGACTTTGGGGGACGTTTCGGATTTGTATCAGTTTTCTGGAGAATAAATGATGAAAAAAATCTGCATGATATTAGCTGTTTTGATTATAACAGCGTGTTCGCAAAATTCTGAAAATTTAAACGATAATCAAATATATTTCTTTTATTCCAATACTTGTCCGCATTGTCATGATGCAATTGAATATATAAACAGTAAATATCCTGAATTGGATGTTGCAATGGTTAATGTATCTAATCCCGGAGGATATGAGTTATTGTTTGAGGCTGCTCAAAAATATAATTTAGATGAAAGTGTTGGAACTCCGCTTATTGCTTTTGGCGATAATTATATTATGGGATGGTCAAAGCAATATGAGGCAAAGTTTGATGAATATTGTAAGTCGTTTGTTAAATGATATGTAGAAGCCTTAAAATGCAAAAGCAACTTCCGGAAACAATTATGAAAAAAGCAGCCAAGGGGATAAGCTATATAGCTCATCCCTTAAGACTTCGGATTTTGGAGTTTTTGGATGTTAACGGTTCATCGTCGGTTTCGGAAATTACTAAGGCACTGGGTGAAGAACAGGTTATTATCTCACAGAATTTGAAGAAATTGCGCGAGGCAAACTTGGTCAAAACCAAACGTAAGGGTTTGTTTATTTATTATGATATTTGTGAAGAATATCCGGCAAGTATTTTTGTTTGCATCAGAAAATTGTTTGGTTATATGACTGAGAATTTTTATTTCTTGATGGACGGATACAAGGCAATTTTGCCCAAAGATTATACCACTATGGTGGCCAATCAGATAAAGTTGTTTGCCAATTTTGACAAGATGAAAATTTTGGAATTTTTGCTCCTTAAAGGTGAGAGCAATGTGTCGGATATTATCTCCGGTGTCGGTATGGGGCAATTGAAAGTTTCGCAATATCTTAAACGTTTGCGTGATGATGGGTTTGTTGTGTGCCGCAAAAGCGGAAGATTTGTTTATTACTCAATTACCAAAGGAGTGCATATGACGGCTTTGCAATGTATTCATAAACGTTATGATAATTTACAAAACAAGGAAGATTTTTGATGAAAAAAAGCGGTGGTTGGTTTACCGCCGCTTTTTTTTATGAAATAATAGTATATGTTGCTTCGTTAGGTTTAGAAAGAATATCTGAGACCTAAAAGTGCCTCATGAGATGTAATACTGTATTTGGCATCCGCATACAAAGTCTTTCCTAAGCCAGGAATTGGTGTGGCTACAGAATCTTTGGCATTACCATAATCAGAATAACGATATCCTAAATCGATATCTATATTATCGGTGACTTGATAAGAAACACCAAATCCTAATTGCCAAGCAAAATTGTTTTCGTGAGTGCTACTGTTCATATCTATTGCTCCGAAAGGAGTGTCTCCCGTAACAGCTGCTTTTGACTTTACTCTGGCATAACCAATACCGCCGCCGATATATGGAGTGAATTTGGTGCCGGTATCAATATCATAGTATAAATTCAGCATGGCTGAATAAAATGATGTTTTGATATCAAAATCATGTACATAGTCATTTGTGACTTTAAATGGAAAATTGTTGTGCTCTTTAGAAGTTTCTGAAGTTCCAAATTCCAATTCACCTCTTAATTTGCCGTATTTTAATTCTTGGGCGGCACCAATGGCTGCTTTGAGGCCAAATACGCTGTCTTTGTGGGTCTTGTCTGAAAGAGTATTTATGTGGTGGGTAACACCGCCATGTGAATAATCAGAAAAGGCATTGGTGTCGTTTTGTATTTGTGCAATGCTCCCTTTTAGGGAAAAATATGGGCTAAACTCTGCAGCGTTTGCGTTTATTGCTAATAGGGCAGCAGAAACACCGGATAATAAAACAATTTTTTTCATAAGATTAACTTCCTTTCGTCCATAATTGAAAAATAAAAGCCACCTTGATGAGAGGTGACCGGAAGTTAGAACCTATTAAAAGTAATAGTGCAGTATATTCGATATATTCTACTGCCTTCCGGTCTGAAGACCAAAAGGCAGTCCGTTTTACATCTGTCATGCAGACAACTTTTAGAGGGTTCTAAACCTCACATCGGTAATCATCCGATGCAAAATTAGGTTATATATATTTGTTTGAAAAGTCAAATAAAAAAACTAGTGTATGGGTTCAAATCCGCCCCTTACAGATAAAAAAATACACCTCAAAAGAGGTGTATTTTTTTAAGGCAAAAGGGTGAGGGATTACTTCGCGAAACACTAAAGTGTTCGCTTCGTTCACTGCGCTCGTTCGCTTTTTATAAAAAAGCTCATCGGCGTCCTCAAAGTCCGCCTCTCGCTTGTAGTCAAACCCACTTCCTCGTGGGTTCAAATCCGCCCCTTACAGATAAAAAAATACACCTCAAAAGAGGTGTATTTTTTTATGGTAGCGGGTGAGGGATTCGAACCCACGACACAAGGATTATGATTCCTCCGCTCTACCGACTGAGCTAACCCGCCATCAAAATCTTCGTCCTTAATAATATGTATATTGCGCTTTGTCAATAAATATTTTTATAAATTATCTCACTATTTGCAAATATGAACTCATTAGCTTTTTTATTCCTCCACTATCAAAGCAAACATGCACCGTATTGCCGTTTTGCGCTACAATTTTACCATACCCGAAAGTTTGGTGATATACTCTTTTGCCAAGGCAATTTTCTGATGTCGTTTCTTTGACATAGCTATAACGCGGATCATCATCATAGGTGGTTTCTTCATAATACGATTTGTTATATTTTTTGGCAAAATTGGGCTTGTAACTTGAACGATTGTCGCCAAAGTAAGAACATTTATTGATTAGCTCAATATGCTCTTTGGGTAACTCATCAATAAAACGCGAAGGCAAATTGCTTTGCCATTGACCATATACTCTGCGATTGTTGGCCATTAATATAAATAGACGATGCTTGGCTCTGGTGATGGCAACATAAGCTAAGCGCCGTTCTTCTTCCAAGGCTTCTTCTCCTTCATCAAGTGCGCGTTGATGCGGAAATAAATTCTCTTCCCAGCCCGGCAAAAATACGACATCAAACTCCAAACCTTTGGCCGAATGCAGAGTAATCATTTTTACCTTGTTGCCATCAACATCGCCGTCGTTGTCCATTACCAGGCTGACATGCTCCATAAAAGCATTTAAATCAGGATAGGTCTCGGTGTCACTCATGACGTTAATTAGCTCTTTTAAGTTTTCAATACGTCCGGGGGCTTCGGCCGAAGTGTCGTTTTTTAGCATATCAAAATAACCGCTGTCTTCTAAAACCAAAGATGCCAGTTCATCAGGCGGTAAGGCTTGGCAAGCTCTGCGCCATTCTTTGAAGTTGGTCATCAATTGTTGCAGAGCTGCTTTGGTTTTGCCTTTTATGGCCTCGGTTGTTAAAAGATTTTCAACGGCTTTATACATTGAAATATGGTTGGCTCGAGCTTCGGTTTGAAATTTTTCAATCGTTTTGGAGCCGATGCCGCGAGACGGTTTGTTGATTATACGCTCTAGAGCCAAATCGTCATCTGGTTGCAAAATTACCCTAAAATAGGCCAAGGCATCGCGAATCTCTGCTCGTTCATAAAATTTTAGGCCGCCGATAACCTGATAGGGAATCGCCTCGGTGATAAATTTTTCTTCAAAAGCGCGGGTCTGAGCTGCCGTACGCACCAAAACCGCCATGTCGCTATAGGCATAGCCATCACGACGGGAATTTTCTATTTCTTCGGCAACTACGGCAGCCTCGTCATCGCCGCTGTAGGTGCTTATTACTTTAATCTTGGCATTGTCAACCAGGCGGGCAGGCGAGTTGTCGGCTACTTTTAGGTTTTTGCCAAGACGAGATGCGTTGTTGGCAATTAGAGCCGAAGCTGCTCCCAATATGTGGGCAGTCGAACGGTAGTTGCGCTCCAGTCTTATAACCTTGGCATCTTGAAAATCTTTGCTAAACCGAAGGATGTTTTCCACCTCGGCTCCACGCCAAGAATAAATAGACTGGTCGTCATCGCCTACACAGCAAAGATTGCGATAATGCTGGCTTAAGAGTCTTATCAGCAAATATTGGCTGACGTTGGTGTCTTGATACTCGTCTACCATGATGTATTTGAAACGGGTTTGGTATTTTTTTAAAACGTCTTCGTGCGTAAGTAAAATTTGCAAGGTATATAAAATTATGTCGCCGAAATCTACACAGTTGAGCTCTAAAAGCCTTGCTTGATAAAGTTGATAGATTTTGGTTAAAATATTTTCTTTGAAATCAGAGCCTATTTTATCAACCGTTAGTCCTTTGTCTTTCCACAAACTGATTTTTTCCAAAACAGACTGCGGCGGGTATTTTTTGGTGTCGATGCCATTGGCCTCGCATACTTGCTTGATAAGGCGTTTTTGATCGTCTTCGCCCAAGATGGTGAAGTTATTGTGAAGCCCGACAAGTTCGGCATAATTGCGCAAAATCTTAACACAAATGCTATGAAATGTGCCAAGCCAAACGCTTGCGGCAACATCACCGATCATATCGAAAACACGCTCTTTCATCTCGTTGGCAGCACGGTTGGTAAAGGTTACAACCAAACATTCCCACGGGGCGGCCAAATGTTTGGCTAAAATATAGGCCAAACGAGTGGTCAAAACTTTGGTTTTGCCGGTGCCGGCACCTGATAATACCAAAACGGGGCCTTCGGTGGTTTCAACTGCTTGGCGTTGCTCGGGGTTTAAGATATTAAGCCAAGGGTAGCTTGGCATCAGCTGAGCGCTGTTGCTTAAAGTGTCGGTATCTTCTTCATCTAATTCAAAAATGTTATCCATTGTTTAATCTTCTTGTTTTTTTAACCTTTAAGCAATATATATAATTTATATTATGATGAAAAGAACAAAATTAGACTTTTTAGCAAAAAAAGGAAAATTAAAATGTCGGAAACATACAAAAAAATCGTCGGACTACAAAAATTTATGAATTCTAAAATCTTGGGACAAGAAGATTTGGTCGATAAGCTCATTATTACCATGTTGGCTGATGGACATGCCTTGGTTGAGGGTGCTCCCGGCCTTGCCAAAACCAAAGCCATAAAAACTTTGGCCTCGCTTATAAAAGCTGATTATAATCGTATCCAATTTACGCCTGATTTGCTGCCCTCAGATATCACCGGAAGCGAAATTTATATAGCAGCCGAAGGAAAATTTGAATTTCGTAAAGGCCCTATATTTGCCAATTTGGTGTTGGCCGATGAAATTAACCGCGCTCCGGCTAAGGTGCAATCCGCTTTGCTTGAGGCTATGGCCGAAAGGCAGGTGAGTGTAGGCGGCAAAAAATATCCTTTGCCGAAACTTTTTATGGTGATGGCAACGCAAAACCCGATTGAGCATGAGGGAACATATAATTTGCCGGAAGCACAACTTGATCGATTTTTGATGTATATCAAAATTAATCATCCGGATGCGGCAACCGAGAAAAAAATCCTAAAATTGGTCAGGGGAGAAATAAGCGGTGAAGATGAAAAAATGCCGGCCGAGGTTGATATAGATGATATTATGAAAGCGCGCTTTGAGGCTTTGAAAGTTCATATGAGCGAAAAAATAGAAGAGTATTTGGTGCAGCTTATTATGGCAACAAGAACACCTGAGAAATATAATGCGGCATTAAAGGGGTATGTGACCTATGGTGCAAGTCCGCGTGCCACGATTGCGCTTGACAGATGTGCCAAGGTTCATGCATGGCTTAAAGGCAAAGATTTTGTATCGCCTGAGGACATACATAAGGTTATTTATGATGTGTTGCGCCACAGAATCATCTTGAGTTTTGAGGCTCAGGCCGAGGGAGTGACAACCGATGATGTTATTTCTTCGTTGTTGAAATTGGTGCCGTTGCCCTAACTTGGGGGTTAAGGGGTAAAGCGTTATGGGAAAACTTAAAAAAATAACCGCCAAATTATTTAAAAACAATCTGGTTCAAAATACCGGTAATGGCTTGTATGCAAGCTTGGAAGAGCTTATGAATATGCGTAAAATCGCAGGTTATGTCCAGACTAACCGCAAAATTAAGTCTTATGCCATGCAGGCCGGAGATATTAAGTCGGCTTTTAAGGGCAGAGGGGTTGAGATGGAAGAAATCCGCGAATATGCCTTTGGTGATGATGTTAGAGATATTGATTGGCGGGTCAGCGCGCGCAAAGAAAAGCCTTATACCAAAATATATTTGGAAGAACGCGATCATGAAATTTATGTTTGGCTTGATTTGTCCGAGATAATGCTTTTTGGTTCAAATGTCGAGCTTAAATCGGTTACCGCGGCCAAGGTCGCCGCTTTGTTGGGGTGGGTGGCCCTAAATAACAAAGACAGGTTCGGATGTATTATTTTTGACGGGCAGAAATCTTGGCTGTTTAAGCCTAAAAACGATCGCTCATATTTGGCGGCAATATTGAAAAAAATTGCCGAAGTGTCTAAAGCCGCTCTTCAAAACAAAAACAGCTCGGACGATGAAAAACTGCTTTCGCTTAAGTTGTTGGAAGCAAATATTAAAGGCAAGGCCAGCGTGTTTTTGATAAGCTCGTTTATGGCTTGGGGAACGCGCTATGATGCCGATATTGCGGCTTTGGCCAAGAAAGGGCGGAGTTTTTTGATTAATATATTTGATGATTTG
>CASDRW010000055.1 GCA_949283275.1 uncultured Pseudomonadota bacterium | reverse complement strand
TTTAATTAGTGCGGCCAAACGCAATAATGTTACCTTATTGGTTGGCCATATTGAGCAGTTTAACCCGGCCATTGAGCAATTGCACAAGATTTTAAACGATACTTCTAAAATATGCTCACTTGAAGCACGTCGTATGTCAGCTGCTTCCGGCCGCATTACCGATGTAGATGTTGCCATGGATTTGATGATTCACGATGCCGAGATTATTTTATCTTTGGTAAAATCACCGGTAGTCAATGTTCAAGCCTCGGCTGTTCGTTCTCAAAAATCACCCTCCGGCAAAGATTATATCACCGCCATGCTAGAATTTGCCAACGGCGCAACAGCCACTCTTACCGCTTCGCGCATTACTCAGTCAAGGATTCGCACCCTCAATGTTACCACCGACAACAACTACATTGATTTAGACTTCATCAATCAAAGTATTGCCGTTCATTCACAAGGGCGCATGCACAATGTTAATCAAAACGATTTGCCCGAGAATATGCGTTATGGCCTAAAAGGCAGTGTTGAAAATTTGTTCATCATGCAAGCGCAACCTCTTGTATCCGAGCTCAATCACTTTGCCAACTGCATTTTAGGCAAAGAAACACCGCGTATATCAGGCGAGCAAGCACTTGATGCTCTGCGTGTTATCTGGGAAGTTCAAGATGCGCTAAATTTTAACAACAGCTTACAGCTGGCTGCCGAATAAATATCTTGTCAAACAGATTATTAAGGGGCATAAAGAACTATGCCCCTTAATTTTATTGTAAGGATTTATCAATGCGCTACAAACTAACTCTTGAGTATGACGGCACCAATATTCTTGGTTGGCAACGCCAGCTTGACGGCCCCTCGGTTCAAGAATATCTGGAAACGGTTTTAGAAACCCTAAGCGGTTTTCATTCCGAAATAGCCGCTGCCGGCCGCACCGATGCCGGCGTCCATGCTTTGGGGCAGGTCGCTCATATTGACTTTGACACCCACATGGAACCATGGAAAATCAGAGAAGCTTTCAACGCCAATCTGCGCCAGTTGCAAGCACCTGTAGTTATCCTAAACGTTGAGCCGGTTTCATCTGATTTTCATGCCCGTTTTTCAGCCATTGGCCGCGGCTATATTTATCGCATCTTAAATCGCCGCGCCCCTTCGGTTTTGTTGCAAAATCGGGTTTGGTGGGTTCCGGTTGAATTAGACATTGATAAAATGCGCCAAGGTGCTTCCTATCTTATAGGACACCATGATTTCACTTCTTTTCGTGCTGCCGCTTGTCAGGCCAAATCGCCTGTCAAAACACTTGATAAACTTGATATCAAACAACAAGATGATGAAATCATCTTCACCGTAGAGGCCAAATCATTTCTTCATCATCAGGTCAGAAACATGGTCGGCACCCTCAAACTGGTTGGCGAAGGGAAGCTCCAACCAGAAGATATAAAGAGCATACTCGAAGCCCGCAACCGCTCCTCAGCCGGGGCTACTGCCCCTGCTTGTGGTCTTTACCTCACCAAGGTAATCTACTAAAACAAAAAGGCAGGAATTCTTAAAAATTTTTTTCAAAATTCCTGCCCCTTGCTTTTATGATATATATCGGATTCGATCCCGACACCACCAATATATTAACCAAAACAAAAAATACAACGTGTGATTTTGTTTTATTATCACTTTTTTTAAATTTAATTATCTCCGATTCGCAAAGCCTCAATAAATGCCGATTGCGGCACTTCCACCTTCCCGAACTGGCGCATTCTGAGTTTTCCTTTTTTCTGTTTATCCAATAACTTGCGCTTACGCGTAACATCACCGCCATAACATTTTGCCGTAACATCTTTGCGCAAAGCCGAGATTGTCTCTCTGGCAACAACTCTTTCGCCGATACAAGCTTGGATCGGAATTTTAAACAAATGTCTTGGGATCAAATCTTTCAATCTCTCACAAATTTGGCGGCCTCTGCCCTCGGCCTCGGTTTTGTGGCACAAAAAGGCCAAAGCATCCACTGGCTCTTCATTAATCAAGATCTGCACCTTAACCAAATCAGATTTTTGATACTCAACCAACTCATAATCAAAACTAGCATACCCTGAGGTAATTGATTTAAGACGATCATAAAAATCAAACACAATTTCGTTTAACGGAATTTTATATACCACCATAGCGCGAGATCCGACATAAGTAAGTTCTTGCTGTTCGCCTCTGCGCTCGGTACAAAGTTTTAATACCGACCCAAGATAGGTATCAGGCACCAAAATGGTTGCTTTAACCATCGGTTCCTCAATCGATTCGATTTTGGTTGGCTCCGGCATATCGGCCGGATTGTGCAACAGAATATTATCTCCGTTGGTCAAATGTATTTTATAAGCAACCGAAGGCGCTGTCGTAATCAAGTCCAAATCAAACTCTCTGCTCAACCGCTCCTGAATGATTTCCATATGCAAAAGACCCAAAAATCCGCACCTGAAACCAAGTCCCAAAGCAGCCGAATTTTCGTTTTGATAATCAATGCTGGCATCATTAAGTTTCAACTTGGCCAAAGCATCTTTCAACGCCTCATATTGGCTTGAATCGACCGGAAATATAGAGCAAAACACCACCGGAACCGAAGGCTTAAACCCTTTAAGCGGCTCATCACACGGGCGTTTATTATCAGTAATAGTATCGCCCACTCCGCAATCACCCACACTCTTAATACTAGCGGTAATAAATCCGACCTCGCCCGGATACAAAGCCTCCACATCTCTCATCTTTGGCGAAAACACACCCACTTTTTCCACCAAATAAGTAGCATTATTTGACATCATGCGGATTTGTGTCTTTTTGCGTAACACTCCGTCATGGATTCGCACCAAAATAATCACGCCCAAATAACTGTCATACCAGCTGTCAATCAAAAGTGCTTTTAAGGGTGCATTTCCATCACCTTTTGGTGCCGGCAGTTTTTTCACAATTGCCTCCAAAAGATTATCAACCCCCAGCCCGGTTTTACCTGACGTTTCCACCGCATCAGTTGTATCAAGCCCTATAACATCCTCAATCTGTTGCTTAACTCTTGCCACATCGGCCGAAGGCAGATCGACTTTATTTAGAACCGGAATAATTTCGTGGTTATTATCAATTGCCAAATAGACATTGGCCAAAGTCTGAGCCTCCACTCCCTGGGTTGCATCCACCACCAAAACAGATCCTTCACAAGAAGCCAAGGAGCGCGATACTTCATAAGAAAAATCGACATGCCCTGGCGTATCAATCAAATTAAGCTGATATGTCTTGCCGTCTTTTGCTTTGTAGTTAAGCCTGACTGTTTGCGCTTTGATGGTAATGCCTCGCTCTCTTTCAATATCCATATTATCCAATACCTGCTCGGTCATCTCGCGTTTTTCCAACCCGCCGCACATCTCGATTAATCTATCGGCCAAGGTAGATTTTCCATGATCGATATGAGCAATAATGGCAAAATTTCTGATTAACTCAATCTGGTGGTTATTCATTTTTATTAAATCTTTCTTAAGTGCTCTTTGTTTATATTATCTCACAAAATAACCGAAAATTAAAAATACGCAAGCATTGTTTTTGCCATAATGATTGACTAACTAACATAAACGGAGCATAATGAACCATATTATTGGGGAGAAAAGCCATGAGAAAGATGATAGATATTGACTTTGGTTCCAACCGCTATGAACAGCTTGTCGAGCTGCGATACAAAGTTTTACTGGAGCCTTTGGGGCTTAAATTTTTGGATTCTCACCGCGACAAAGAAGTCAACTATCTTCATATTGGCTGCATCAACAATCTTGACGACAAGCTAATCGGCGGCCTGATGCTAATTCCCCTCGACGATAAGAACATCCGCATGATGCAGGTTGCGGTAGACGGCAAATATCAAGGCGAAGGTGTCGGCCACGAGCTGGTAGCCTATGCCGAAAAACGCGCCAAAAAAGCAGGCTTTCAATATATCATCATGCACGCCATGATAAACGTCATCGGCTTTTATGAAAAAATGGGCTATCATCAAGAAGGCGATATTTTTGAAGAGCGCGGCATCACTTTTGCCAAAATGGTAAAGAAACTATAATTTTACTTTAAGCATTATGCTCTTTACGATATTTTTCCAGCTTTTTCAAAAGCATTTGCCTTTTAAGGCGGCTTAATTTATCTATATACAACACCCCGTCCAAATGGTCGATTTCATGTTGCGCGGCAACCGCCAAAAAATCATCAGCTTCCAATTCCTGCTCTCTACCGTCATAGTCAAGATATTTTATTCTGACGGCGGCAGGCCTTTCCACCTCGGCTCTTTGCCCCGGCACCGACAAACAACCCTCCTCGGATATTTCTTTTTCCTCCGATTGCCAAACAATTTCCGGGTTAACCATATACAAAGGCCTTGGCTCTTCATCTTCATGCGCAATATCAATTACCACAATCCTTTTTGAAACCCCGATTTGCGGCGCCGCCAACCCACAACCGTTTGAGGCATACATTGTCTCCAACATATCATCCAGAAGTTTGCGCAACTCATCATCAACTTTTTGAACTTTTTCGGCCTTTTTTTTCAAAATTGGATGCGGATATTCATATAATTTCAATTTTGCCATCTTCTTTTCCTAGCGTACAGCTTTGGCAATTGTATCAAGCAAAGCATTAACCATCTTAGGCTCGTTTTTATTAAAGAAAGCATAGGCCAAATCAACATATTCTTTAACGATAACCGCCGCATCAACATCGGTTGTATTTGCAAGCTCATAAGCGGCACACAAAAGCACCGCCCGCAATGTCCCGTCAAAATGATCAAACTGCCACCCTTCTTTCAAGAAATGGGCCAACGATTTTTCCAATTGTTCTTTATTTTTATGCACTTCGCGGGTCAGTTTGGTAAAATAGTCTTTATCCATTTCCTCAATCTCGACCATATTTTCCAAGACCTCATAACCGTCGCTTTCTTCCTCAATCACGTAGCGTCCGATTTCCCCATTAACAAAATCTCTAATCACCTCATCAACCGACAACTGGCCGTATTCAATCATATATGTAGCCTGTACGGCGGCCAAACGCGCAGCCGATTTCTTCTTAATTTTTTCCGAAATAAACTTAGCCATATCTATTCATCTCCCTTAGGCTTGGCCATTTGTTCCAACGTTACCAAAAATTCTTCAAAATCTTTAGGTTCTCTAAAATCTCTGTAAACCGAAGCAAACCTGATATACGCCACATGATCCAACCTTGCCAAGGCCTCCATTACCAATTCCCCGATTTGCACGGAAGTAACCTCCGTTTCACCGGTACTTTCCAACCGCCTTTGAATAGAGCTCACGATTTTTTCTACTCTTTCTGCGGCAATCGGGCGTTTTCGCACTGCCAAATAAATTGAGCGAGCCAATTTATCACGGTCAAACATCACTCTTTCACCGTTTTTCTTCACCACCATCAAATCCCGCAGTTGTATACGCTCAAAAGTGGTAAACCTCTGTCCACATTCCGGACATTCTCTGCGCCGCCGAATAGCCGTTGCATCATCGGTTTCTCTAGAATCTTTAACTTGCGTATCATTACAGCCGCAAAACGGACATTTCATTTTTTATTTTCCCTTCTCTATCAGGCTTTCTGCTACCTGATACATTTTTGAAGAATATCTTGCCCCCTTTATAAGGACAATATCATTATTTTGCAAGCACTTATTTAACAAAAACTCATCCAAACCCTCTTTATTTTCAAAATAATGCTTTTCTTTTACATCTGGCACTTGTGCCAACATATCTTTCATCTCCGCACAAACCCCGATTACAACATCGACATTGCTTTTAGCCACAGTTTTACCTATTTCCTCATGCCTTGCTTTAGATGTATCACCAAGCTCGGCCATTTTGCCCAAAACGACTATTTTTCGCCCCGCACATGACATTTTGCTCAAAGTGTTAATAGCAATTTTCATAGCCTCCGGCTGCCCGGAATAGCTATCATCAATCAACGTATACTCCCCCCCCTTGGGTAAACGTAATTTATATTTTGCTCCCCTGCCGGGCAGCGCTCCGAACTCACTTAATTTTTCAGCAGCTTTTTTAACATCCAGGCCCAACTCGTTAATAAGTGTCAGCACACACCATGCATTATAAAAATTATGTTCTCCTTCATCTTGCAAACTAAGCTCAACCTTTGGATGATGCTCTTTACCGAACCAAACAACTCTAAGCCCGTTTTCCAAAGCTCTTTTTTCCAACACCTTTGCAAAATTGGCATCTTCGTTAATAATTGCGAGCCCCTCTTTTTTAACCCCTTTAAAGATTTCGGCTTTGGCCTCGGCAATTCCTTCCAAATTATCAAAAAACTCAATATGCATCGGATACACATTGGTAACAATTGCCACATCCGGCCTTACATATTCGGTCAGCTCCTCAATCTCACCCTTTGAACTCATGCCCATTTCAATCACGGCAAAATCAGCCGTCATATCCATATCACAAAGAGTTGCCGGCACCCCGACATTATTATTAAAATTACCGTCCGTAGCATATACTTTGCCAAAGATTGACAAGGCAAATTTTATTTCTTCTTTGGTGGTGGTTTTTCCCGAACTTCCGGTCAAACCAATAACTTTTCCCTTAAATTTCATCCGATTAAAGGTTGCAATTTTACCATAAGCTTTCAATGTATCGGCAACCACGATTTGGCGTGTTTTATCAGCTCCTGCCACCTCATGATCAACCACCGCCAAATTAGCCCCTTTATCCAACACTTCCTTAACAAAGCTGTGTCCGTCAAATTTTTCACCTTTTATGGCAATAAACAAATCACCTTGTTTGATTTTGCGGCTGTCGGTTACCACATTATCAATCTCGCAATCTTTAATTTTGCTGTTAGTTTCAAGCAAATTCAACAACTCTTTTGCGCTTATCTTTTGCATTTTGCATCCTTTCATCCCAAATATTAACCACGATTATAAGCGCAAAAACTAAATATTTTATTTAAAATCTGACATATATTTTTCTTGCCTTTCGGGGCAAAATATGCTATTTCCGAAAACATAGCAAAATATTATTAACCTTTTTAAAATTATTAATTATGAAAAAGATTTTATTACTTATTTTTGTGGCAGTTGCTCTTTTATCATCTTGCCGCCCCAAAATGTATTTTCTTAATGGCCCAACGCCTCTTTGCCTAACCCCAGCCAAAGACGCCAAAGGCTATTATCTGTACAACCCTGCAACCAAACAAAATGTTACTGACTTTGTTTTCGATACGGTCTATGTCGGTTATCGGCAATTGATTTGTCCTTGCAGTCAATTTGGAGAAACGCTTTTCTACAACCACTATGGCAAATACCTTTTCTCCACTTCCAGAGATTTTTATATCTTCGAAACACCGACCACCTCGTTCTATCTCGAAGACAAACAAAGGGCCTACAAATGGCGTACAGCTGCCGGAACAGAACAATATTTTATACTAAAACAAAAATTCAAAAAACTGTGGGAAGCTTCATCTCCAATGGAAGGTTATCCTTATTCCCGTTGGGTATCCGATGACTACTATCCCACAAAGTTATAATCAAAAAGACGCAATCCTTTATTTTTAAGGATTGCGTCTTTTTTTCACAGCGCAAAATCTATTTATCATAGATTGGAAATTTATGACACAACGCAACAGCTTTTTGTGCGGTTTCTTCTATCACCTTATTTTCATTTTCGGTACCAATTGCCTCAATCACATCGGCAATCATATTACCGATTTCTTGAAATTCCGTTTCGCCAAATCCTCTGGTAGTTCCGGCCGGAGTTCCAATCCTGATGCCCGAGGTAACTTTTGGCGGCATCGGATCGAACGGAATAGCATTTTTGTTGCAGGTAATATGCGCCTTATCCAAAGCGTCAGCCGCTATATTTCCCGTAACTTTTTTAGACCTCAAATCCACCAACAACAAATGCGTATCGGTTCCACCCGAGACCAAATCAAAACCTCGTTTTTTCAAAGTTTCGCCCAAGACAACGGCATTTCTTACAACTTGCTTGGCATAGGCCTTAAATTCATCGCTCAAATCTTCCTTAAAGCAAACAGCTTTGGCAGCAATCACATGCTCCAAAGGACCTCCTTGTATTCCGGGAAACACCGCCGAGTTAATTTTTTTAGCCAACTCTTCATTATTAGTCAAAATCATTCCGCCTCTGGGGCCGCGCAAAGTTTTGTGAGTGGTTGTGGTTACCACATCGGCCCATTGAAGTGGATTCGGATGCACACCACCTGCCACAAGACCTGCAAAATGCGCCATATCCACCATCAAATAAGCGCTCACGTCATCGGCAATTTCTCTAAATTTTGCAAAATCAATTTGCCTTGGATATGCCGACCCACCGGCAATAATCAACTTTGGATTATGCTCTTTAGCCAATTTTTCCACTTCATCATAGTCAATCAATCCGGTTTGTCTATCCACGCCGTAAGCTATCGATTTAAGCCATTTACCCGATATCGAAACTTTAGCACCATGAGTTAGGTGTCCACCGGCGTCAAGGCTCATTCCCAGTATGGTATCAAACGGCTGTAATAGTGCCAAATATACGGCCATATTGGCCTGAGATCCCGAATGAGGTTGAACATTAGCAAATTTAGCATCAAATAATTTTTTAGCCCTCTCAATTGCCAAAGTTTCCACCTCATCAACAAATTCGCACCCATGATAATATCTTTTCCCTGGATAACCTTCGGCATATTTATTGGTCAGAATAGAACCTTGAGCTTCCAACACCGCTTGAGATACGATATTTTCGGAGGCAATTAATTCTATTTGCTCTTGCTGGCGTTTAAGCTCTTTTTGTATCAGTTCATAAATTTCTTTATCTTCCGTTTGTAAATTTTCTCTAAAATCCATCATCAGGCCTCTCCTCTAGCTATCCCAATTCGGCAATTCTTCTACAATGCCTTTCATCGTTTGAAAAGGGGGTATTTAAAAATATATCCAAATATTTAATTACCTCATTTTGATCTTGGATTCTGGCACCAAACACTGCCACATTGGCATCATTATGTTCTCTAGCCAATACAGCCACCTGCTCAGAATAAAGAAGGGCCGCTCTAATTCCTTTATGTCTGTTTGCCGCGATTGAGATTCCGATTCCCGTACCGCAAATCAGCACTCCCGCATCTGCTTTTTTAGCCAAGATATACTCAGCCATTTTATCAGCGATCAAGGGATAATCGCAAGATTCTTCGGAGTAAGTACCCAAATCGACAAACTCGATTACCTTATTTTTATAATAAGCTTTCAAAAACTCTTTTAATTCAAAGCCGCCATGATCAGCAGCGATGGCAATTTGCATAAAATTTCTCCTTCAACAACCATAACTT
>CASDRW010000054.1 GCA_949283275.1 uncultured Pseudomonadota bacterium | reverse complement strand
GGCAGAGGCTGATGTTACCAAACTTTCGGGTGGCGAAAAAAGACGCGTGGCTTTGTGTAGGTTGTTGTTGCAGCAGCCTGATATGCTCCTTTTGGACGAGCCTACAAACCATTTGGATGCCGAATCGGTGGCCTGGCTTGAAAGACACTTGAAAGACTATAAGGGAACGGTGGTGATGGTTACTCACGACCGCTATTTTCTGGATAACGTGACAGGCTGGATTTTGGAGCTTGACCGCGGGCAGGGAATTCCTTATGAGGGAAATTATTCATCTTGGCTGGAGCAGAAGCAAAAACGCCTTGAACAAGAAGCAAGAGAAGAAACCGCAAGGCAAAAAATCTTGGCCAATGAGTTGGAGTGGATTCAGAAAAATCCTAAAGCGCGTCAGGCAAAATCAAAAGCGCGTATTAATGCTTATGACGAATTGTTGGCGCAATCTGTTAAAGACAAGATTACAACCGCCAATATCAATATTCCGATGACCGAAAGACTTGGTGATTTGGTAATTGAGGCTAATCATATCTCTAAAGCCTATGGCGATAGGGTGTTAATTGATGATTTGTCGTTTAAAATTCCTAAGGGGGCTATTGTCGGTATTATCGGACCAAACGGTGCCGGTAAGACAACTTTGTTTAGGATGATTACCGGACAAGAAAAGCCGGATTCAGGCGAGATAAGAATTGGCGAATCGGTTGATTTGGGTTATGTTGATCAGTCACGCGATGAGCTTGATGCCAACAAGACGGTTTGGGAAGAGATTTCCGACGGGCTTGATATGATTAAGCTTGGCAAAGGCGAGGTACCTTCAAGAGCTTATGTCGGGCAATTTAACTTTAAGGGTTCGGACCAACAAAAGAAAGTGGGGCAGCTTTCGGGCGGAGAACGCAACCGCGTACATTTGGCCAAGATGCTCAAAAAAGGCGCCAATGTTATTTTGCTTGACGAGCCGACCAATGATTTGGATGTTGACACTTTGCGCTCGTTGGAAGAGGGAATTATGAATTATCCGGGATGTGTGCTGGTTACCTCGCACGACAGATGGTTCTTGGATAGGTTGGCAACTCATATTCTGGCCTATGAAGATGAGGGGCATGTTGAGTGGTTTGAGGGGAATTTTGAGGAATATGAAAAAGACAAAATCCGCCGCTTGGGCGAAGAAGCGGCCAGACCACATCGCAACAGGTATAAAACCTTGACCAGACAATAAATAAAAAAGCGGGCCTTGTAAAAGGTCCGCTTTAATAAAATGTTGGAGCTTATTTTTTGCGCTTTATTGCCCACAAAATGATAAGCAACAAGGTTAGGAGCGCGTATATGCCAAGGACAATTGCCTGATCTAGGGGAAAAAAAGTCTTCTCAAAGCTTTTTTCGCCGTTGGTCAGAACCGTAACCTTGCCATATAAAAAGCGAGGAGCCAATCCGCAGCCTGCGGTGTAGTCTTTGACTGCCGAACCTAGGGAAAATGTATCTTTTGACAGCACAAACACAATGTTGGTGAGGTTTGAAGAGAAGGTTTCTTCATCACCCGGAAAAATAAAGTCACGTCCCCAAAAAGTGAGGTCAATAATCGTTTCTTCCTTGGTTTGTGCAAAGGCATAGAAAGGATGGTGGATGCTGTGTTTTTTAGCTGTGAAAACAAAGCAGGCCAAGCCGATGGTGATTGCGCCCCATACAATGGTTAAAATAAGCAAAAATCTTTTCATAATTGAATATTTTTAAGGTTAATAATTGATTTTGATGTTATGAGCTATAACACGATATAAAAAATTTGCAAGCTTTTTGTCTAAAATTTAGAAAAATAAAAAAGCGAGCCTTGTGAAAAGGTTCGCTTTAATAAAGTTTGTTGTTTTATTTCTTGCGTTTTAGCAGGCAAATTCCCCATCCGATGAGGAGTAATAAGCTTATTCCCAAAATACCATAGAGGATGAGCTTTTGGTCTGGGGGGCAGAATTTTTCGCTTGCTATTTGCTGGTCTCCTTTATAGGTAACCACTTTGAGGTTTATACACAAAGGATTGGCGTTGTGGCTTTTGAGCTCTTGCTTTACCAGGTAAGCGGTTTCCGATGAGGTGCGATTGGCATTAAAAATCTGCAGTACCTCGTATTGGATGTGTTTTTTCACAACAAGCGGAATGTAGTTGCCGCTGTATTTGAGGTTGACCATCACAGAATACCCGGGGATATCCTCTGCCACAAAGCTAAGGTCGTAGCTTTTTTTAGAGGCAAAAAAGATGTAAGCTGCCAATACAATAACCAGCCATACGGAGGTTAGAATAAGTAAAATTTTTTTCATAATTGATATATTTTTAAAGATTAATAATTGATTTTGATGCTATGAGTTATAGCAAGTTATGAAAAAAATGCAAGGTTATTGTCTAAAAATTTATAAATCAAGGCTGCCTATAAAAACTTTTTGCGCCGGGCCGGTCAAAAAAACCGATTGATTATACTCAACGTTTAGACTTCCGCCAGGGAGTATAACTTCAACCTTGGGGGATAATAATCCCTTTTTGACCCCGGCAACAACCGCGGCGCAGGCGCCGGTGCCACAGGCAAGAGTTGTGCCGCAGCCACGCTCCCAAACATCGAGTTTGATTTGGGTGGGTGAGATGATGTTGATGAAGTCAACATTGGTTTTTTGAGCAAAAAGAGGAGAATTTTCAATCTCGGCCCCGTGATTGGATGCCAAAACAGCACCGTCTGAGGTGGTGAAAATAAGGCAATGCGGGTTGCCCATGCTGACAGCCGAGGCTTTGAATCCGGCAACGCTAAAATCCATCGGGTTGGGGACGTTAACCGGAATTTTGGCGGCGTCAAATATGGGAAAGCCCATGTCAACTTTGACATTGCCGTCGGGCAAAATCTCAGGTGTTACAATTCCTCTTAGAGTGAGAACGGAAAATTTGTCCTTATCTACCAGCCCTTTGGCGCGGGCATAGAGGGCAAAACAGCGGATGCCGTTGCCGCACATTTGGGCGCTGGAGCCGTCGGAATTGTAAAAATCCCAGGCAATGTCGGCTTTTGGGGTAAGATGATAGCCAATGAGGCCGTCGGCTCCGATGCCAAAATGGCGATCACACAGCTTTTGAGCAAGATTTGGCGTGGCCGGTGTGTTGTCAAGGATGATGAAATCATTGCCCAGACCTTGCCATTTTTCAAATTTGATTTGCATTAAATGTTTCCCGGAGTTTAAGCTAAACAAGATGATATATTTTTGGCATCGGTCAAAAGTTTTGGCAAGAAGATTTTTAAGATTATCAATGACTTTATGGGGGCAAGATATTGATAAAATTTAGTAATAGCTTGCATATTTTGCTTGTAGAATCGCAAATCTTGGTATAACCTAGCTCCGATTAATTTTGGGTTGGGGTTTTTTGCCCCAAAACATCGTTTTAACAAAAGCTTACGAAAGGAGCTATAATTACCATGAGTAAATGGGTTTATACATTTGGAAACGGCAAAGCCGAAGGCAATGCCTCGATGCGTAACCTCCTCGGCGGTAAGGGTGCCAACCTGGCAGAAATGAACACTGTCGGTTTGCCGGTACCTCCAGGGTTTACAGTTACTACTGAAGTTTGTACTTACTACTATAACAACAACAAAACTTATCCTGCTGACTTGAAAGAGCAAGTTAAACAGGCGGTTGCTTATGTTGAAGGCATTATGGGCAAAAAATTTGCAGATGCCAACAATCCGTTGTTGTTCTCGGTTCGCTCGGGCGCCAGAGTTTCAATGCCGGGTATGATGGACACGGTTTTGAACCTCGGTTTGAATGATGAGACAGTTAAGGCTTTGGCCAGGGCTTCGGGCTCGGAGAGATTTGCATATGATTCTTATCGTCGTTTCTTGCAGATGTTCTCGGACGTTGTTTTGGGTGCTGATTTGGATTTGTATGAAGAAGCTTTGGAAAATATGAAAAAGTCCAAAGGTTATAAATCTGATACCGATTTGACCGCTGATGATTTGAAAGAATTGGTTAAAGAATATAAAGAAATCGGCCAGAAAATCGGCAAGGTTGTTCCGCAAGATCCTTGGGAGCAATTGTGGGCCGGTATCGGTGCCGTATTTGGTTCTTGGATGGCGGCTCGTGCCATTACCTATCGTAAATTAAACAATATTCCGGGGGATTGGGGTACGGCGGTTAACGTTCAGACCATGGTGTTTGGTAATGCCGGAGACGATTGCGCTACAGGTGTTTGCTTCTCACGCGATCCGGCAACCGGTGAAAATGTTTACTACGGCGAGTATTTGGTTAATGCTCAAGGTGAAGACGTTGTGGCCGGTATTCGTACTCCGCAACCTATGGCATCTAAAGGCGATGGCAATTCTTTGGAAGAAAAATGGCCAAACTTGTATAAAGAGTTGGTTGATGTTCGCAACAAATTGGAAGAACACTACAAAGATATGCAGGATATGGAATTTACCATTGAGCACGGCAAACTTTGGATGTTGCAATGCCGTAACGGTAAACGTACTGCCGCTGCTGCCGTTCGTATGGCGGTTGAGATGGTTGAAGAGGGTATGCTGACCAAAGAAGAGGCTATTATGCGCGTTGGTGCCGATCAATTGGATCAATTGTTGCACCCGATGCTGGATCCTAAGGCCAAGAAGAATGTTATTGCTACCGGTTTGCCGGCATCTCCTGGTGCGGCGGTCGGTCGCGCCGTATTTAATGCCGAGGATGCCGAGGCTTGGGCTGCAAGAGGTGAAAAGGTTATCTTGATCCGTAACGAGACAAGCCCTGAGGATATCGGCGGTATGCACGCTTCGCAAGGTGTTATTACGGCTCGCGGTGGTATGACCTCTCACGCTGCCGTTGTGGCCAGAGGCATGGGTACTCCGTGTGTTTCGGGTTCTAATGATATTACCATCAACTATGCCAACAAGACCATGACAACCAAGTCTGGTGTGGTTATCAAAGAAGGCGATTGGGTATCTTTGGACGGTGCCAAAGGCCAGATTATCGAGGGCGAAGTTCCGACCGTTAAGGCTGATACCAACTCGGGTAACTTTGGTAAATTGATGAGCTGGGTTGATGAAATCCGCGTTTTGAAAGTTCGTGCTAATGCCGAGACCCCGAGAGATGCTCAGACAGCTCGTGATTTTGGTGCTCAAGGTATCGGTTTGGCCAGAACAGAGCATATGTTCTTTGACGGAAATCGTATCGGCGATATGCGCGCTATGATTTTGTCTGATACCGAGGAAGGGCGTCGCGCCGCTTTGGCCAAATTGTTGCCGTATCAAAAGCAAGACTTCAAAGATTTGTTCAAAATCATGAACGGCTTGCCGGTTACTATTCGCTTGCTCGATCCGCCTTTGCACGAGTTCTTGCCGCATACCGATGCCGAGATGCAGGAATTGGCCGACAAGATGGGTATTGCTCTTGAGAAAGTTAAGTTGAGAGCTGCTTCGTTGCATGAGGCCAACCCGATGTTGGGTCACCGTGGTTGTCGTTTGCCGATTACCTATCCGGAAATTGCCGAAATGCAGGCAAGAGCTATTTTAGAGGCCGCTTTGGAATGTGAGAAAGAGGGTATTAAGGTTATACCTGAAATCGAAGTTCCGTTGACAGGTTCTAAGAAAGAGTTGGATATCGTTAAAGAGATTATCGATACCACGGCTCAAAAGGTATTTGCCGAGAAAGGTGCTAAAATCAACTACATCGTTGGTACGATGATTGAGTTGCCAAGAGCTGCCTTGATGGCCGAAGAAATTGCCGAATCTGCTGCATTCTTTGGTTTTGGTACCAACGATTTGACTCAGACCACTTTGGGAATGAGCAGGGACGATACCGGTGCTATCTTGGATGAATACAGAGCTAAAGGTGTTTATGTTGCTGATCCGTTTGCATCGATTGATGTTGACGGTGTGGGCAAACTGGTTGCCAGAGCTTGCCGCAAAGGCCGCGAAACCAACCCTGATTTGCACTTGGGTGTTTGCGGTGAACACGGCGGTGATCCAAAATCAATCGAGTTCTTCCACAAGGTTGGTTTGGATTATGTATCTTGCTCGCCGTATCGTGTACCGGTTGCAAGATTGGCTGCTGCTCAGGCTGCGGTTAAGTTCAAAGGCGAAAGAGTTGTCGGCGGTGCTGATTGCTGCTGCAAAAAAGCATGCTAAGATAGCTTTTTGAGCTGAGAAAAACAGAAAGCGCTCGTTTGATAAAAACGGGCGCTTTTTTTATTATTCAACGGCTTTGTACCAGACGATACCACCGTTTTTGATGATGATTTGAGCCGGGCCGAGCTTGGGACGAGAGGGGACGCTGCCTCGATTGATTCTTCCAAGAGAATCTTTGTAGGTTATGGAATAAGTGGTTACCTCGATTTCGGTACTGCCTATCTCAATATACTCCGAAGGGATATATTGGATGGTGGTTGCAGAATCAACGGCGATAACCTCAATGGGTTGCTTCATCTCGTCTTGATGGTTGTAGCGGATATTGATACCTATTAAAATCAATAGCGGCGACAGGCACAAAAGCACAAGCAAAATTTTGCCGGCAATTTTAAGAGTAGATTGTGTTTTCATAAAATAATATATTAATAGTTGGTTTTAATGTTATCAGGATAAAAAAAGAGTTTGATTCTGTCAAATTGTTTGTTGGAGAAAAAGTTGATAATATTGTATAAAAATTGTGCAATATTAACCAATAAGTAAGAATTGAGTGTTAAAGTTGCGATAATTGAATAACTCTACCAGAGGAGATTTTTGTGATGAAAAAAGCTTTAGTATCAGCTTGTTCGGCGCTTGTTTTGGCAGTTGCGTTGAGCAGTGTGGCAGAAGCCAGAGACGGTTTTTATTTAGCAGCCCGTGGCGGTATGACCTGGAACAATCTTAACAATAAGGATGATGAGATTACAAAAGCCAAAATCAGTGATTTGGACAGTGTGGCGATGTATTCCGGAGCGATTGGGTATAAATACAAATATTTCAGGGCAGAGTTTGAGTATATTTCGCGGGATGATGCCGAGGAAGACATTGTTAGTGAAGGTATTCATACGTCAACGGCAACGGTTTCATCGCAGTCTTATATGTTAAACATCTATGTTGATTTGATGCCGAATTATTGGATTAGCCCATATTTTGGAGCAGGTATCGGCTATAGCGAGTTGGAATTAGTTAACGAGAATGCGTTTAGCGGAGAGTCAGAGAAATGGGAAGAAAACAAATTCTCGTGGCAGATTGGCGGTGGTTTGTCGATTCGGATTAATAAATGCCTGAATATCGACGGAGGTTATCGTTATTATACCTTGGGCAAGATTGAAGGTGCCGAGGTTAATGCCCACGAGTGGTACGGCGGTATCAGATTTACATTCTAAGATTTGAGGATTTTTGAGGAGAACGAAAGCCGGTTGCAAGTGATTGCAACTGGTTTTTTGGTTGAGTAAAACAAGGCGATTCGGCAACGTCAAGTGGACAAAATTTTGTCACGAGTAAAAATAAATATTAAAAAATGTTTAAAAATCAAAGGGAAAGTGTAGATTTTTTTTGTAAAATAAACTTGCGAAATCAAGAAAAATATGGTATATTAGAATTGCAAAAATATTACCTTTAGATGAGATTATAAGAATTATTGGAAATTCAAAAAAGAGTTTTTAATTTTGACAAGATAGCGTTCTTGTTGGAATAGAGCTTCTATTGTTTTTTCTCATATATCTTAAAATTTGTTCTTGGGATTTATTTTGCTCTAGATGAAGTAGTGTGAAGTTTCTGTTATATGGAAATGTGCCTATTGCCGTCTGGAAACATCCTAACGTGGATGTTATAAACGAAAATAATAAAAAATAATAAAAAAAATAGTGGCGACCTTCATGAATAATGATGTTGTACGCCTGCCCTTCGGAAAAGTGTTTTTCAATCAAAGGAGAGCTTATTAAAAGGAGTATCGGTCAAAAAAAGACGCGATATGTCAAGTGGAGCGGACACAAGTAGCTAACGTGTCCCGTCTGGATTACCCTCAGGGTGTCTTGCCTGCCTTTAAGCAATTTGAGTAGTTGAGAGACATAAGTACCGGTCAAAAGGGAAAAAAATTTAAAGCCATGGCACGAGTATTGAGACTTGCTGTAGCTATTTTTATCTCCGCACTGGCACTGACTGGTTGCGGCAAAAGCCTCCTCGAGGAAGCAAGCTTGCTTCCCGAGGGTATTGAGCCGATCGGGTATGTGCCCGTAGGGGAAGACCTTGTTAACGTCGTATTCGACGACGGCAGCAAGGTCGAGGTGGAATATGACTTCCGCCTTGAGGCTCAGGACACCATTAAGGTGTCCGGTACTGAGCCGATTGCTCCCGCCGAGGAGCTTGCCAAGCAGGCGGCTGATAGCCTCTCGTTTGCTTATAATTACGGCATCAACAATGTCGTAAAGGCAAGCATCGTTGTGGAGTACCGCTACAACGGCACAGACTATCAGCTCAACTGCCTGGAGCCGGAGCTCCTGACTGTCAATGGCAGTCATAGTACAAAGGAGGAAGTTACTTCTCCTGCATACTATGAATTGTCGGAGACAGAATACGTACTTGACTTCAGCGGCATTGAGCTGACATCCGCCACTCAGATCTTCGAAGTTGAGGAGGGCTACGTTCCTCCCACAGTAGAGAAAATAGAGTGGTGGGCTGAGCACATAGCCTTCCGCCGTGAGGCACAGATGCAGGGCGAGCTGGTCAATATTTTCTGCGACAACCTGTTCTGGGCCGCAGAAAGAATGACCGACGGAACCCTCAGAAATGAAGTGTCGTCCGAATATGTTGGCATCAACACCTTTGAAGCTTCGGTTCCGGAGCTGATTAAGGTGGAAAATGTTGCCGAAGTATCGGATAGCACCTTTATTTTTGAGGATGGTGTAGCCGACATCTGCGGCTACGAGATGGCATTTATCCCCTCTGCATGGGAGATTGAGGGAGAGGTAACATATGACGGAATAGATTTTGCAAGTGAACTTGATACTTGCTATATCTATCCTCAGAGCGTTACCTTTTATTCTGCAGATTCTGCAGTGGTTCGTTTTTATAACGAGAACCCTGAAGATTATGCAGAACTTTCTCTCTCGATCCTTGTGGTCGAGAAAGAAAACCCTCTCGATCACATCGAGTGGGGAACCCGCCACGAGAGTTATGCTCGTGAGGCAGCATATGCCGATGGTGTAGCCATCGCAACCTGCAACAATCTGTTTTCAGCCGTTCAGATTATGACGAATGGTGAGAGGCAGAATGCAGAGGAAATACCTTATAATTGCAACATTAAACTGTCTGTCTCAGCCCCTAAGAAGGCTGTGGTAGCAAGTGTTGCCAATGAAATAGGGAAATCCTATGCATTTGTGGGTAACGAGGTTACCATAGGCAATGCCGTGATAAGTATTGAGACTCTATCTTCTTCCGTTGAGGGGAAGGTTGTGTACCAGGGTAAAGATTACGCAAGCGAGATAACTCCTTGCGGGATTAAGCCTTGGATGGCAACCGTAACTTCTGCAAATACGGTTCTCATCAAATTATATAACGGAAATGATGAGGACTATGCAGAGTTCGAGATAAACCTTGAACTGGAAGAAGAGGTGATTCCTCCGACTGTAGTTGATGTAATCCTGCAGCCGGAGCACGTAGCATTCCGCCGTGAGGCGACAGTAGCTGGAACTGTATTGACAGTAGTATGCGACAATGTTGCAAACTTTGCTGATATTTACAGTGATGGCAGCAAGCAGAACGAGGAAGAGGTTCCTTATACAGTCAGCAATAAGTTCAACTTCAATGCTCCGGCAATGAAGGTGGACGAGTTGTCTACTGTTGTAGGTAAGACTTTCTCGTTTGAGAACGGTGTCGTCACTGTTGCTAACCAGACAGTTTCGGCTGTTTGGGTAAGTGCAGCTGTTGACGGCAAGGTGATGCACAATGGTCAGGACTACGCAAGCGAGATTACTCCTTGCAAGGTTTCTGCCAGAACCATTACCTTTGTTTCTGCATCTGAGGCGGTCATTAAATTCTATGACAACAACGCCAATGACTATGCAGAGGCAACCGTGGAGGTTAATGTGAGCGAGAAGGAAGCCCAATTCGAGAGAGTGGAGTGGTCTTACGATCACAAGGCATTCCGCCGTGAGGCGAGCGTTGCCAACGGTATTATTACCGTGGTTTGCGATAATATCGCAAACTTCGCTGACATCTACAGCGACGGCAGCCGCCAGAACGAGGAGGACGTTGACTACACAGTATCTAATAAATTTGCTTTCAATGCTCCGGCAATGAAGGTGGACGAGTTGTCTACTGTAGTAGGACGCACTTTCTCGTTTAACAACGGTGTAGTCACTGTTGCTGGCCAGACAGTTTCGGCTGTTTGGAAATCTGCAGCTGTTGACGGCAAGGTAATGCACAATGGCAAAGACTACGCAAGCGAAATCGTTCCTTGCAAAATCGAGGCCAAAACCATTACCTTTGTTTCTGCATCTGAGGCAGTTATTCGTTTTTACGATAACAATGCCAACGATTACGCAGAAGCTACTGTTACCGTTACGGTTGAAGAGCAGGCAACCGTTGTAGATGTAGCAAGTAGCTATGCTCACATTGCATTCAATCAGAATGCAGTGGTTGCAAACAACACAATTTCTGTTATTTGCGACAACAAGGCTACGCAGACCAAGACGTGGTCTAACGGGACAAAGGATGAGACAAGTGTGGATTATACCGTAACAAATCGGTTTGTCTATACGATGTCTCGCATGCCGGTTTCTGTAAAGGGTCAGACTTTCCGTTTCAACGCTGGTACCGCAGTTGTTGAGGGACGTAATGTTAACGTAAACTTCTCGTCAAGGGAGGTTTCCGCCATTATATTCGACGGGGTAGACTACCGCTCAGAGGCTCCGGTATGTGAAGTGAATGTTGCAACCATCACCTTTGGTGAAGGAACCGCAACAATCACTTTTGAAAAAGGCAATGAGACAATCGTTGCCGCAGTTCCCGTTGACTATCTCGAGGGAGAAGTGATTGGTGGTGAGATCGTAGGTGCCTGGATTACTGATTCATATCAGGGCCGCACCTATGTAAGCACGGATCTTCACATTTTGGCGAAACAGGCTGACGGTTCATACGTTGCCTACTCTCGCAATGTGAACGAGACAAGCTTTACCACTACAGCTCTCACCGCTTCTGAAGGACAGGGTGTCCTCTCAAGCGGTCGTGCTATGGCATGGGCAAAGCCCGGGACACTTGGTACCGTTAGCTCTGTGAAGTCTGGAAAGACTTCAACAGGCTACGTTATCATGTACTACTACCTCAATGGTAATGGTGCAAACGTCCTTGGTGATGCAGAGGCTGCGCTGAATGGCGTGCCTTTTGCCGAGCCTGTAAAGGCAATCGGTGCCGTAGCAGATGGTATGTGGTCAATAACTTATAATGGAACCACATACTACTTCGTGTCTAAGTAAAAAAATTAGCCCCTTAACCAAAAGTTTTGGGGCGCTCTTGAAGCAAAGATTTTAAGAACAAACAAAGATGGGAGCCAGCCATGATCTTGTAACCGGAAACGGTGGCAAGGGAGCTTTAGGTGGGATTTGCTATGATCCCGTTTCAATCTAGTGATTGAAATCAGTACCAACTCGTGTCTTTGTTTTTGTTCTTTTTGTGACCTTTGGGTCATGGTCTTTGTTTTCAAGGGTCCCAAAACAATAAGTTTATGGGAAGAAATATATATAGAATTATAGCTTTGGCGGTATTGAGCCTTATTGTTTCACTTTCTGCTTTCGGGCAGGAGGTTGAGACAACGGGCTACGGCTACCGCCTAGACGGAAACCGTAACCTGCGTTTCACGCAGGCGGATAAGGTGCACACGGAAATTACCGTGGGTGCCCGCTACGGCAGTTCAAAGGGTGTTGCTTCCTATGGAGGCAGCATTCAGGTGGCAAGAGTATGGACACCGTCTGATATCTTTGCATATCAGGCAGGTGTTCTCGTTTCGTCGGTTTACGCCGGCGACTACGGTGCCCTTGCCGATGTGCTTGCCGTGGCAGGACTGCGCTTCGGCAATAAAGTGTATTTTGGTCTTGATGCCCTCGCAGGTGTCGGCCAGATGGCACTTTATGACGAAAGTAGTAACGGGGCGTCCACCCACCGTTACTATAACTCGCAATGGCGGGTTAAGGTCGGCGGGCAGGCATCGTTGAACTTCCGTCTGACGGAGAAGGTGACACTTGGCGTTTTCGGACGCTATCTGTATACCTTTAATGATGCGAACACCCGTTCGTATCAGCAGGCGGAGGGTTGGACAGCAGAACCGACTACCTTTTATGATAACAGGTGGTCAGCCGGATTGAGCTTGACGTTCAATATTATGAACGAAAAGCAGATCTCTGGTGACAACTGCTGGACAGCGGGTGCTTATACCGGTTATTCATTCCTTGGCAACGAGGGGTGGGTAGTCGGCGCCGAGATGCTCCACTTCAAACGCGTGAGCGCAAGGGGTGGTCGTGTCCTGGGCTTTGGCTCAGAGCAGGTGATTGGGGACCATAGGTCTACCAATAGCGTATTCGGCAAGGCCGGATACCAGATCCTGCCCTGGGGAGCCGGAAGTCCAGTTGTCTTCGAGTTCGGCGCCAAAGCCGGAATCGGAGAATATATAAAAGCCGGAGAAGGCTGGTCTGAGTCAGGCTCTTTCTATATGAAGAGCGCGATCCAGGTGCCTGGCATTGTTGGCAAAGCCTATATTGGACTAAATATCCATATGGGACGCCACAGTATCAAACTGGCAGGAGAGGCAGGGTATCATACCTGTTTCAACACCAGCTTCATCGGAGAGGGATACACCGGAGAGGTGACCACTCCGCTCCACGGCTGGGACGCTGCTGCTACCGTTGGGTACGCAATAGCGTTCTAACATTGAAAACTCTTTTTCGGGGGATGGTTGCGCAAGCACCACCCCCGTTTTTTTATTTTAAATCTTTTAATCTGAAATCCAGCTTTTTGCCATAAAACTTGATGAGGCGCAGATAGTGGCGGAAGCTTAAAGGCGCGCCTTGTTCTATTTGGGTTATCATGCTCATCGATAATGGCGATTGTAAGGCAACATCTTGAAGGCTCAAGCCTTTTTCTTTGCGTAAATCTACCAGTTGCGGGGCAATTTCTGCACGCATGATTTGTTTTAGATTCATCAGTTTTAACTCCTATTTTGTTAGTAAAACAAAACCGCCTTATAAAAACAAGGCGGGGAGCTAACAAACTGCATACAGACAGTCGCGTTTATTCGTCATGCTAAAAGCATGCTTATATCACGCACTCCCCAAGAGGAGTTTTTTCTGTATGAGATGTTTGTTAGACACCACCAAAGCAACTCGCTTCGGCACTAGCAAGGTTATTAAAAAACACATTATATTGCAAGCATAAAATAAAAAAAGTCCTTGCATTTTGGCAAACACAAGGACTTAAAAATTGCAACCTGGGTTGCTTATTCGCCGCCCAAATAACCGTTGACCTGCGAGATAAAATACTCGTTAAATGCCTGCGGGACTGAGATCATATCTTGCAAGCCCTCAATCTTTTGATAACCTTGAACCTCGCCTCCTGCAACATCCACCATTACCACCTCTAGTGGATTGCTAAGCTCATAGGTTTGGGCAAAGCCGGCATTGCTATCTTCGCCATAGTTGATGGTGTACAAGGCATAGTTATTTAGGAAATTTTGGTTGTAAACCTCTTCAATCATGGCAATGGCTTGCGGGCAGGTTTGGCAAGGTTGATTGTCGAAAAAAACATAAATAACCGATTGGCTCGGGTTTTGCGCTTGAGCTTGAGCAGCTTGCTGTTGTTGCTGGTTTGCTTGTTGAAAGTATTCTTCAGTGGCCTCGGTTTCTAAAATCTCGGCCCCATCTTGGGCAAAAGCCAAGGCGCAAATGGCTAAACAGCCTAAAATAAACGCAAAATATTTCATAACTTATATTCTCCTTTGATTGTTGATCGCAAAAGAGAATATAAGCGCTTAAAGGTTTGATTTAAACCAAGCAAAAAATTTTTTTAAATCTTGGCGGTGGCTGATTTGAGCCAGGCGATCTCAGCGGCTGCAAGATAGGGCGAAATCTTGTCGTATACCGTTTGGTGATAGTCATTAAGCCAGTTGATTTCTTCTGCAGAAAGCAAGCTTTTATCTATCAACCGTTTATCAAACGGAACTAATGTCAGCGGCTCAAACCCCAACATCGGGGAGATGAAATCGGTTGCAACCTCTTTGATAAGCGCCAAATTCTCCAGCCTGATTCCGTATTGCCCCTCTTGATAAAAACCCGGTTCAATCGAGGTTATCATGTCCTTTTTGAGCGGAGCAAGGCTTTTTAACGACAAAGACTGCGGCCCCTCGTGAACGGCCAAAAAATGTCCGACACCGTGGCCGGTGCCGTGGGCATAGTCTTTGCCAAAACGCCACAAAGCCGCGCGGGCAATGGTGTCAAGCGCCAAACCGGGTGTTAGGGGCGGAAACTTTGAGGTAGCAACCGCAATGTGTGATTTTAGAACTTGGGTATAGCTTTTGATAATCTCTGATGAGGGATTGCCCAAAGCGATGGTGCGGGTAACATCGGTGGTGCCGTCAAAATATTGGGCGCCGGAATCAAGCAATAAAACCGTGTCAGGGCTTAAGTTTTGATTGCTTGCTTGCGTGGGCTGATAATGGACAATGGCACCATTTTTGCCACAGGCGGCAATGGTGGCAAAACTCTCGGAATAGTAATTGTCGCCTTTTGATCTAATCTCGTGCAGTTTGGCTGCAACACCAAGCTCATCGGTTGAGCTCCAGTTGTTGTCAAGCCAATATAAGAATTGGCACAAGGCAACACCGTCGCGCAAATGCGCCGCCCTGAAACCCGCAATCTCGACCTCGTTTTTGGTTGATTTCCAATCAGCAACCGGATTGTTTAGGTTGACTACCCAAATTTTGCGCTCTTTCATCAGCGAATAGAGCTTGCGCGGGCAACGGTTGAACGCTGCTCCGATGCGTTTGCCTTTTAAGGTATCAAGCTCAGCCTCAAGCTTGGAAAAATCATCTAAAAACAGGCTCGTCGAACCATCGGCCAAAACAAGAGCATAGGCTCTTAAAACCGGAGTATAGGGAATGAGATCGGAGCGCAGGTTTAAGAGCCAGGAAACACAATCGCATTCGCACAGCAAATAACCGTCAAGCCGGTTTTCTTGGCAAAACTCGATAAGATAAGAAATTTTTTCGTCAGAGGAAATGCCAGCAAATTCTTCTTTGAGTTCAAAAATTTCAGGGGAGCTTTTGGATATGCGTGAGCCGAGAAGAGCGTTTTTGTCCTCAACAAACTCAAAATTATCAAGCGCACGTTTCCAATAATCGACCTCGGCAATGGAATGACACCAAGGGTCATAGGCAATTTTGCAAGCGTCTTTGATGTTGTCTTGCAACCAAGTGGCGATGCTGTCACGGGTGCAGACAACCTCTATATTTTGGCCTTGAGTTTGGGCGCGCGCCTGAATATCATAGCGGCCGTCAACCAGCAAAAAAGATTTGTCGCGAAAAACAATCAAATTGCCGGCCGAACCCGAAAATCCGCTTAGCTCCAATACCTTGTTTTCTTGAGGCAGGACATCTTGGCCCAAAAACATATTGTTGCGCGTGATGATATAAGCATCAAGTTTGTTTTTTATCAGTTGTTGTTGAAGTGAAGAAAGTGTAGTCATTTATTTAACCTTTTTTTGCATAAGCGCGGCGCGCCAGTTGTCATGAGAATAGAGTTTGATTAGCTCCAGGCCTTGGTTTGAGTGAGCGGATATAACATCATCAACTTGGTTGTCAATAAAGCCCGAAAGCACACAATAACCGCCATCCTTTAACGCTGAGGCAAGCTCCGGGGCAAAAGCAATCAACGGATTGGCCAAGATGTTGCTTAAAACCAAATCGCAAGGGCAAAAATCTTTAATAACCTCGCTTCGGTAGCCGTCGGCGGTAATGGCCTCAATGTGAGAGGACAAAGAGTTGGTCGCGGCGTTGGAGTTGGTGACGATCGTTGCCTCGTCGTCAATGTCAGAGGCTAAAATATCAGCATCATCCCAAAGTTTGGCCGCACACAAGGATAAAATACCAGAGCCGGTGCCAATATCCAAAATCTTTTTTGGGGCAAAGCCTTGGAGCTTAAGCTCACACAAGGCCTCAATACAGCCTCTTGTGGTTTGATGATCGGAGCCAAAAGCCGTGGCAGCATAAATTTGCAAAGGAATCTTTTCTGTCTTGGGAGTGGTTTGCTCATGAATGCCATAGATGCAAAAGCGCCCAACCTCAAAGGGGGCAAATTTTATAACATAATCTTTGAGCCAGTTTTCGCTTTTGAGCTCGGATACGTCATAGGGTGGAAGTGAAAGCCCTAAAGAGGCCGCAAACTCAAGCATCTTTGCCTCATCAAAAGTGGAGCTTGTGTAACCGATATATTCGTCAAAGCCTTGGGAACGGTAGTTTTGCGAGGTTACCTCGAAAAACTCGGATAAAAAATCTTCAAACGCAGAAGTAGGCTCCGATTGCGGATGAAATGTTATTTGCCAACAAGTCGAACTCATTATTTTTTTTATTTATCCCTTAGGTGTTATAAAATTATTTACTAAATCGAGTTTATGATATAATAATTAAAAATAACTTTATATAAATTTAATTTTAGCAAAGTGAAAGCTCATGAAAATTAAAATTATTTGCCTCGTTTTGTGTGGAATGTTGGCCGGATGTTTAAGAGCCGGAGATTACGACCTTTTGCCGGTAAGGAAAAAAATTGTTGATAATGTAATCGGATATCAGATAGATTTTGCCGATCAGGGAGAGCAGTTTGTTTCCAGCAGAAATGAACGGGAACAAGAATATGTAATGAATAAGGCAATGACTGTGAGCAGAGGTGATTCAATTTTGAGTGATAAGTTCTTTACCCGTAATTTGTATAGTACGGTAAGATATAAGCCAAACAAAAAAGGTGTGTTGCAAAATCAAGCTTTTCCGATGAAGATTGATAACAGAAAAGAGTATAAAATTTTGGGCTGGGTAAATATTGACGGGGTTAAGTATTCAATTTTAGAAAGTGATTTGGATGGTTATGTCTTCTTGTTTGATGAAGATGGTAATTTTTATAAAAATGCCGGTTGGTTAGATGACGGAATTTTGAAATTGTTAGATGAAGAAATATTTATATATCCCTCAGATCTTAAAATGCAAAATGTGGTAAAAACCAGAGATGAAGTAACCAATATTAAAAAAGGTTATGAGGTGAAGTATGATGGGGTTAAACTTGACAGAATTTGGTTTGATTATATAACTTATGACGGGGATAATCCTAATAAAGGTCAGCTTGAAAAACTTAATTTTCCAAATAAGCCGGGGTTGATTATGATTAACGGAAAAGGATTTAGAATCTTAAGTGCCGATGATAATAAGTTAACCTATATGGTGTTGACCAATGAATAATTTGAATTAGTTGATATAACCCCGCTTTGACTTGTGTCAGCGGGGTTTTTTATAAGTTAACGATTTGTTTAAATCTTTTTTATATTAAGGTGATGTGTGATAATTTTGAGATGTGTAAAAGCTAATGATTAGTGAAGAAATTGTCCATATAAAAGGAATACCTAAAAAATTGGTGGTGTTTTTGCACGGTTATTGCGATAATGCCGAATATGTTGACAGGCATACTTCTTTGTTGCAGGAAATTGACGGACTGGCTCTGCATATTCCGCAGTCTCCGAAAATAAGCGAAGTGGATAAAAATAAACGGCAATGGTATTCCATACATAGATTTGATCCTGATGATCGGCGCAGGACTACAGAATCTTGGTACGAGTTTGTTGAATTGTATAATAGAATGACGGTTGGCCTGGAAGAGGCTAGGCATTGTATTTTGGAGTATGTTGATAATCTGTTGCTTGAATATAAGTTGGGTTATGATGATTTGTTTTTGTGCGGATTTTCTCAAGGGGCCATGTGCGCCATATATTCGGGATTGATGTGCCCATATAAATTGGCCGGAGTGGTCAGTTTTAGCGGTATTTTTGCCGCCAAAGGATATGTTGAAAAACATTGCTGTTCAAAACCGGATTTTTTGCTTATTCACGGGCGGGAAGATAATATGGTTAGATTTGATGCATTGGAATTTACCCGGCAAAGTTTGCATGAGTTGGGGTGTAAGGTAGAAAAATATATAACCACTGACAGCAAACACGTAATTTCTGAAGAATCAGTAGCCAAAGCAGCAGAATTTATTAAATCGCGTTTTTAAAGAAAAGGTTGATAAGATAAAAAACCACCGCGGCCAATAAGGTCGTTTGCTTGGAGATCTATGTTTACATCCAAACTTGGTCCAAGATTGCGCTCAAGAATTTGCTGATAATTACCGTAAACAGAGATATAGTCTTTAGCCCAATCGGGATATAACCCAAGAGATTGCCAGGCTTTTGGATTGATGCCAAGCAGGTTTTGTAAAGATTTGCTTTTGGTGGAATTGAAAGCTTGAATGGTTTGCGAGTTAATCTCTGCTGATTGAGCTAATTTTAGGGCGTTTAGTATCCAACGTAAAGCCGTATTCAGTTCAGGATCGCGTGCCGAGGAGTAGGCTTTTACGGGAAGATAGGCTATTTCTTCAGGTAATACTTTGGCAGGAGATTTGCTCTTTAGTTCTGATGTAATGTCTTTAATGAAAATTTCATTGCTTGTTATAAGATCACAACGGTTAAGATAGAAATTGGCTTTGGCAGAAGCTAAATCAGGAGTTTCTAGTATCTTAAATCCGAGGGCGTATTTTTGATTGTAATCATTTAAAATATCTGCATCAATAGAATTGTGTATGACACAAATTCGAGATCCGGCAAAATCTTTCATTGATTTGGCTTCTTTATTTGTCCGAGAAGCGAAAATTTGACGGGGAAAATATAAAGTATCAACCGGAATAACATTTTGTTGTAGCTCTTGAGATGAGCTGAGAGATGTATTGCCAAGCATTATGTCTATCTTGCCGGAATTTAGGGCTTGGCCAATGGATGATGGAGTAACAGGGATTATCTTAAAACTTTCGGCGTTGCCTAGGAAAGCAGAGGCCAAGGCACGGCAGATGTCAACGTCAAAACCGCTGAATTGGTTGTCTTTTGTATAAGCCAGTGTAGAATATTCGGCATCTGTGCCGCAGGCTACATGTTGCCGCTTTAGAATTTGAGGAAAGTTTTGATCGGCTGAGGCATTGAAGCTGAAACAAATAAGAAAAATGGTGAAAAATATAAGTTTAATGTTCATTTTATTAACCATTTGTTGTTATGATAAAACAAAATCATTTACTAGACTATAAGGTATTTTTTTATGAAAAGTAACATATTTTTGCAAGTTATCATAAGTTGTCTTATGTGGTTGGCCGTTTTGCCGGCTAAAGCAGAAAGTTTTTCTGCCTCGGAAGCAATCGATTTTGCCTCGACCAAAGGTGAAGAGCTGTTAATGACATTTCAAGAGCCTGATTTGACAAAGCGGTTTCAAAAACTTGATGAAATGTTTTTGACTTATATTGATGTGGATTATGTCAGTCAGTTTGTAATGGGAAAATACTGGCGTCAGATGACAGAGGAGCAAAAACAAAGATATAGGGATATTTTTATAAAATATGGTCTCAGTTATTATAAAACATTGCCGCTTGATTATGCCAAACATCTGACCTATAAGATATCAGGAGCGGAAGAGGACGGCAAGTTTGTCAATGTGGCAACGAACGTTCATGTAACTTTATCTGACAAAGAAGGTCAAGATGTTACTTTGATTTTTAGACTTCATAAGGTTGGAGGAGAGGTTAAAGCGGTGGATGTCAAAGTAGCTGAAAGCAGCCTTTTGTTAGCCTATCGTAGCAAGTTTTATGAAATGATAGCCCAAAGCGATGGCGAAATAGAGTGGTTTTTGGAAGATTTGAGTGATTTGGCAACCTCTATGGAAAAAAGCTTGAACGAAAAAGCGACAAGACAACAAAATTCCCTTGAATTTGAAACAGAAAGCATATAATCTGGCAAAAGTTTTGTCTGTTAATTGAAGATTGGTAATATTTATGAGTGATATTAAAGTTAGGTTTGCTCCGAGTCCTACGGGATTTATGCATATCGGCAATACGCGCACGGCAGTATTTAACTGGTTGTTGGCCAAAAAACTGGGGGGAAAGTTTCTGCTTAGAATCGATGACACGGATATACTGCGCTCCAAAAAAGAATATGAAGATGCGATTTTGAATATTCTAAAATGGCTTGGGCTTAACTGGGACGAGGAGGCCAGGCAGTCGGCCAGGGTCAAGAGATATGATGAAGTAGTAGCCGAGTTAAAGGCAAAGGGCAGGATTTATGCCTGCTACGAAACGGCCGAAGAGCTGGAGGTTATGCGCAAAAAACTGATGACTCAAGGCAAGCCGCCGATTTATGATCGCGGTGCTTTGAGGCTGACCAAAGAGGATATTGCCAAATATGAGGCCGAGGGCAGAAAACCGCATTATCGCTTTAAGCTAGAGCCCGGTGTTATTGAGTGGAATGATATGGTCAGAGGCAAAACTCATTATGAGGCCTCTAATTTAGCCGATCCGGTAATTATCAGAGAAGACGGAAGCTATTTATATCATCTGCCGTCGGTGATTGATGATTTTGATTTTGGCATTACCCACATCATCAGGGGCGAAGATCATGTTACCAATACGGCGGCCCAAATCCAGATGTTTGAGGCCTTGGGCGGAAAAGTGCCTGAGTTTGCGCATTTGCCGCTTTTAACCGGCAAAGAGGGCAAGCTTTCCAAGCGATTGGGCTCGCTTGGGGTTAGGGAGTTGCGCGCTGAAGGGGTTGAGAGTTTGGCAATATGCTCGTTTTTGGCCAAACTTGGGACATCCGAGGCAATTGAGCCGTTTTACAGCCTGGAAGAATTGGCTAAGTCGTTGGATTTGTCAAAACTTGGGAGAGCCCAGCCTAAGTTTGATGAGGAAGAGCTAAAGCTGTTTAGCCACAAGTTTGTTAGGGGAATGCCTTATGATTTGGTCAAAGACCGGGTTGATGTCGATGAGCAGTTTTGGGAGGCGGTTAAAGGCAATCTTAACACCGTTGCCGAGGTTAGAGAATGGGAGCAAATTTGCCGTCAAGAGATAGAGCCAATAGTCGAAGACTTGGATTTGACAAGCAAAGCGGCCGAGTTGTTGCCCGAAGAACCTTGGAATGAAAATACTTATAGTGACTGGATAAACGAAATTAAGGCGGTGAGTGATAAAAAAGGCAAAGAGCTGTTTCATCCGTTGCGCAAGGCTTTGAGCGCACAAGAAACCGGTCCAGAGCTAAAATTGTTGCTGCCTTTGATTGGCAGGTCTAAGGCGTATAAACGCCTAAAAGGTATAAAGGCCTAGGAGAAATTAAAATGTATTTGTTCAACACGCTGAAAAAACGCAAAGATGAATTTGTGCCGATAGATGAAAGCAATGTTAGGATGTATGTCTGCGGGCCGACGGTTTATGACAGGGCGCATTTGGGCAATGCCAAAACACCGGTAGCCTTTGATGTGCTTTACAGGGTGTTGTGCAACAAATACGGCAAAGAGCATGTTACCTATGTTTCCAATATCACCGATGTGGATGATAAAATTTTGGATAAGCACAAAAAAACCGGAAAGCCTATCCGCGAAATTACCGAGCAGACTTATCAGTGGTATATTGATGATATGGCAAAGCTTAATATTCTGCCGCCCAATCATCGGCCGCGGGCAACGGAATATATTGATGAGATGATTGAGCTTGTCAAACTGTTGCTCAAAGAAGGCCATGCCTATGAGACCAATGGTCATGTGTTGTTTGATGTTGATTCAATGCCTGGTTATGGTTTTTTGTCTGGTAGGAGCATGAAAGAAATGCTGGCCGGTGCCAGAATCGAGGTGGCCGATTACAAAAAGAATCCGGCGGATTTTGTGTTGTGGAAACCATCGGATGCCGATCAGCCGGGGTGGGACAGCCCTTGGGGCTATGGCAGACCGGGGTGGCATTTGGAATGCTCGGCGATGAGTGCAAAATTGTTGGGCAACACGTTTGATATTCATGGCGGCGGGGCAGATTTGATTTTTCCGCATCACGAGAATGAGTGTGCGCAATCAATGTGTGCGCATCCGGGCGAAAAATTTGCCAATTATTGGGTGCATAGCGGAATGCTGATGGTCGACGGGGTCAAAATGTCGAAGTCATTGGGCAATTTTTATACCATTGACGAGGTGTTGGAAAAAGCTCCGGCCGAGGCGTTGCGGCTGATGTTTTTGACCACGCATTATCATCAACCGTTTAACTTTACTTTTGAGGGTTTGGAAGCGGCCAAGCAAACATTGGATAAATTTTATAATGCTTTGCTTAAGGTGAAAGAAATTGAGCCAAAAGATGATGCAAGTGCCGATGAGAGAGTGGTTGGGGCGTTGGAAGATGATTTGAACACACCGCTGGCATTGAGCTATATTCATGAATTGGTTAATGCGCTTAATAAAGCAGAAGACCAAGATGAGAAGCAAGAGCTGAAAGGCAAGTTGTTAAAATCGGCTTATTTGCTGGGTATTTTGTGGCAGGATCCTAAAGAATGGTTTAGAGGCGGGGCAGATGATGAGGCTCAGGAGATTGAGGAATTGATTGCTCAAAGAGCTGAGGCTAAGAAAAATAAAGATTATGCTTTGGCCGATGAAATCAGGAACAACCTCAAAGCAAGAGGGATTATTTTGGAGGATTCACCCCAAGGGACAACCTGGAAAAAGGCTTAAAAAAGTTTTATCGATTTAACTTTTTATTTACTCCTCTTGTGATAATATAAACTCGTGCGGAAGGATTCAGCCGCACGAGTTTTTGTTAACAAAACTAAAGGATACAACCAGGATGTTGTTGCAAGAATTGACACATCGCCCAATATGGGATTTGAGGCTTTCTGCTATTATGTTGGCAGAAGGTTTTGTTGTATCTGAAAGGAGGCTTAGATGAGTGATATAACTCTCAACG
>CASDRW010000053.1 GCA_949283275.1 uncultured Pseudomonadota bacterium | reverse complement strand
TGTAAGAAATTAAATTTTGCCACGATAATTTGGCAATGAGCCGCAGATTTTGGGTATCCGGCTATGAATAATTAATAGAAAGGAATAGGTTTATGCCCTCAAAGAAGGATTTAGCAAAGAAAATAGGAATAAAACAGCGCTAATACAGTTAGACTTATTCGTCATGCAAAGCATGCTTATATCACGCACTCCCCATTTTAGGGAAACACCACTTTAAGCTATTTTTTTGGCAATTTCCAAATACGCTTTGGCATAAACACTCTCCGGCTCGGCCACAACAATCGGTTCGCCGTCGTCAGAGTGAGTACGGATAGCAAAGTTAAGCGGAATTTCGCCCAAAAATCTTACTCCCAAGCGCTCGGCGGTTTCTTTGGCGCCGGCGTGGCCGAAAATCTCGTCGCGGTTGCCGCATTTGGGGCAGATATAATAGCTCATGTTTTCAACAATCCCCAACACCGACACGTCAACTTTTCTAAACATATTAACCCCTTTAACCGCATCAATCAAAGCAATATCTTGCGGGGTCGAAACAATGATAGCGCCATCAAGTTTAAGCTGTTGCGAGATGCTTATCTGAATATCGCCGGTGCCGGGCGGCATATCAAGTACCATAACATCAATCTCGCCCCAGTTGGTCTCTTCCAAAAGTTGCTCAATTGCGCCGCAGGCTTTTGCTCCGCGCCAGATTATCGGTGTATCACGATCAATCATTGAGCCGATGGACATCGACTTTAGCCCAAACGCCTCAAAAGCTTCAAATGTCTTGCCGTCATAAGAGCTTGCAGGCATATTTTCATATCCCAACATGGTCGGAAGCGATGGCCCATAAATATCGGCATCAAATATTGCCACCTTTTTGCCCAGCTTGCTCAACGCCAAAGCCAGATTAACCGCGGTTGTCGATTTGCCAACCCCGCCTTTGCCCGAGGCCACGGCAATTATTTTTTTCACTCCTTTGACCAGCCATTTTTTTGGCCCTTCTTGCAAAGGAGATGCTCCCTTTGCCGCCGTAAAAATAATATTTACCTTGTCAATGCCGCCAAGTCTCAAAAGCTCGGCTTTTAGTTCGTCGGCTTTTGCCATATCCTCATTAATATTTTGCAAAGTAACAATAACCCGGTTTGCCGCTATGTTTATTGCGGCAATATTGCTAGCATCAAAATATTTTAAGACAATCTGCCTGACATCGTTTTCCATAATCTTCTCCTGTTGATAGATTGGCAATTGTTGTTTTCTTGAAATATTTATATTATATAATCTCATCGATGCAACTAAAAAATTGGAGAAATACAATCATGGCCAAAACACCAAGTCCCTGGGACGATAATGATACCCCCGCCAATCCTTGGGCTGACAACGATGTCGCCACGCCTAAGGTCAAGAAATTTACCCCCAAAAAATCATCCGATTTTAATTTTAAGTGGTGGTGGATTGCCGGTATTATTGCTTTGCTGTGGCTGGCATCCGGTCTTTATCAAGTCCAGCCCAACGAGGAGGGTGTTGTTTTGCGCTTTGGCGCTTATAGAGAAACCACCACTCCCGGTCTTCACTATCATCTGCCATACCCGATAGAAAATGTCTATAAAGTTAATATCACCCAAGAGCGCAGTATCAATCTTGGTGTTCAAGAGCCGCAAAATATCTCGGCCAATACATTTACCGAAAGCCACATGCTAACCGGCGATGAAAATATTGTTGATATTAACTTAACTATTGTTTGGCGGGTAGAGAATGCCAAAGACTATGTATTTAATATGCAAAACCCCGATCAGACGGTCAGGGTTGCCGCCCAGTCAGTCTTAAGAGAGATTGTGGGACAATCACAGATGATGCCTATTATTTCTGGCGACCGCGGCAAGGTTGAAGACGAGACCAAAGAGGAGTTGCAAAAAGTTCTAAACGAATTTGGCGCAGGTATCAGGATTGTGCGTGTAAAGTTGCAAAAAGCCGATCCACCCAAACAAGTTGTTGATGCATTTAATGAGGTTCAGCGTGCCAAAGCCGATATGGAGCGTTTTAAGAATGAGGCCGAGGCCTATCGCAACGAGATTTTGCCAAAATCCAGAGGTGAGGCAGCACAACGCCTGCAAAATGCCGAGGCTTATAAACAAGCCGTTGTAAACAAAGCCCAAGGTGAGGCCGACAGATTTTTATCGGTCTACAATGCCTACAAAGACGGCAAAGACGTTACCATCAAACGCCTTTATCTGGAGGCCATGGAAAAAGTTTTGGGCAGCTCGGATAAGGTTATTATCGATTCCGGCAAAAGCGGGGTTGTTCCGTATCTGCCGCTTGATAAACTAAACAACAAAGGAGGCAACTAATGCAAGATAAAATGAAGATAGTTTTGGGCATCATTGTTGCCGCGGTGTTGGTTGTTGCGGCAGATTCAGTATTTATCTTAAACCAAACCGAGCAAGCAATTGTTTTGCAGTTTGGCGAGCCGATAAGGGAGATTAAAACTCCAGGGCTAAAGTTTAAATTGCCGTTTATTCAAAAGGTTGTGTTTTATGACAATCGCCTGTTAAATCTTGATCCTCCG
>CASDRW010000052.1 GCA_949283275.1 uncultured Pseudomonadota bacterium | reverse complement strand
GCCAAAGCGGCCAAAGGCTGATCATCGTCAGGGTGTCTAACTTCCTCGATATCCGTACCGGGTTTAACCCCTTTAATTGACGGAATATCAAGAGGAGAGGGTAAATAATCAACGACCGCATCCAAAAGCGGCTGAACACCTTTGTTTTTAAACGCGGTACCGCAAAATACTGGAACGAAATGTTGAGCAATCGTCCCTTTGCGGATGCATTTTTTCAAAACCTCAACCGAGATTTCTTTGCCTTCGAGATAGTCTTCCATAGCCTGCTCATCTTCTTCAACCGCCATTTCCAGCAATTGATGATGATATTCCTCGGCTTTGTCTTTCAAATCGGCAGGAATTTCCTGAATTTCAATCGGAGAATCAGCCGTATCACCGGTATAGATGATAGCATTCATATTAAGTAAATCAACCACACCTCTGAAATTAGCCTCAACACCAACCGGCAGCTGCATAGCCAAAGGTGTTGCACCCAAACGATCTTTAATCATGTCCAAACAACGATAGAAGTTGGCACCGATTCGATCCATTTTGTTGCAAAAACAAATTCTCGGAACACCATACTTATCAGCTTGTCTCCAAACTGTTTCTGACTGCGGTTCAACACCGGCAACTGAATCGAACACAGTAATTGCACCGTCCAAAACACGCAAAGAACGCTCTACCTCAACGGTAAAGTCAACGTGCCCCGGAGTATCAATAAGATTGATTCTGTGTCCTTTCCAAAAACAGGTTGTAGCAGCCGAGGTAATGGTAATACCGCGCTCTTGCTCCTGCTCCATCCAGTCCATGGTGGCAGCGCCTTCATGAACCTCGCCGATTTTATGAGTTTGACCGGTATAGTAAAGGATACGCTCACTGGTTGTGGTTTTACCAGCATCAATGTGCGCCATAATACCTATGTTTCTATACATTTCCAGTTTATGTGTACGAGCCATCGTATTTTCCTTATACTATATCAAATTAAAACTTATAATGAGAGAAAGCCTTGTTAGCCTCGGCCATCTTATGGGTATCTTCGCGTTTCTTAACGGCAGCACCCTTGTTAGCCAAAGCATCCAACAACTCATTGGCCAGTCTTTCGGTCATTGTCGATTCCGAACGCTTCTGGGCTGCTTCAATAATCCAACGAATAGCCAAGGCCTGACGACGCTCAGGTCTGACTTCCATCGGAACTTGATAAGTAGCACCGCCCACACGACGAGATTTTACCTCAACCAACGGCTTAACATTTTCCAAAGCATCGGCAAAAACCTTCAAAGCGTCCTGTTTTGATTTTTGGGCAACGATATCAAAAGCCGAATAAACGATTTTCTCGGCAACGGCCTTTTTACCATGCTCCATCACATTATTAATAAATTTGGTAACTACCTTATCCCCGTATTTGGCATCAGGCAGCACGATTCTTTTTTCTGCTCTATGACGACGTGACATTATCAAATCTCCTTATTTAGGTCTCTTCGCGCCGTACAGAGAACGACGTTGACGACGTTTAGCCACACCTTGAGTATCCAAGGTACCACGAATGATATGATAACGAACACCAGGCAAGTCTTTAACACGGCCTCCTCTAATCAGCACCACTGAGTGTTCTTGCAAGTTATGACCTTCACCAGGGATATAGCTGATTACTTCAAAGCCGTTTGTCAAGCGTACACGCGCAACTTTACGCAAAGCGGAGTTTGGTTTTTTCGGGGTTGTAGTATAAACCCTAGTGCAAACACCTCTTTTTTGCGGGCAAGCTTTCAAAGCCGGAACTTTGTTTCTCTTGACTTTGGGTGTTCGTGATTTACGAATTAACTGATTAATTGTAGGCATCACAAATTTCCTTAAAGTATTAGTTATTAACAAAAAACTCACAAAAATGCGATTCCTCGCCTTTTTTGAGTCTCGGCATACTAGATTCATTAAAAAATTAAGTCAAGCGCTTTTTCACCCCACAAATAAAAAAATCAAAAAGCTTTGATATTTGGCTTAATTCTTGCATAAGAATCAAAAAAAACTTGCGTTTTAAAATTAAAATCTTAATCTTCTCCATATCTAAGTTATTCTGGAGAACTTATAAAATCATGACTGACACAAAAGACATTTCGTCTGCCAAACGCACCATCGAGAAAGAGATTGAAGCCCTTAAGATGATGGAAAACGAGTTTGACGACAACCTCACCAAAGCTCTTGATTTGTTGCAAAACACCAAAGGCCGCGTAATTGTTACCGGCATGGGCAAATCAGGTCACGTTGGCCGCAAGATATCGGCCACTTTTGCCTCAACCGGCACTCCTTCTTTCTTTGTTCACCCCGGAGAAGCAAGCCATGGTGATTTAGGCATGCTGACCAAAGACGACGTTGTCATTGCCATATCCAACGGTGGTGAATCCAAAGAGCTATCTGATATTTTGGTCTACAGCAAACGTTTTGGCATTCCGTTGATTGCCATCACCAAAAACCCGCAAAGCTCTCTTGGCAAATCAGGCGACATCTTGCTAAAACTGCCTGATGACGGCGAGGCTTGTCCGCTGGGTCTTGCTCCCACATCATCGACCACCGCTACTTTGGTTTTGGGAGATGTTTTGGCGGTTGCCTTAATGGAGCGCAAAGGTTTCAGCAAAACCGACTACAAACAACGCCACCCCGGCGGTAAACTGGGTGCTATTCTGCAGCGCGTTGCCGATTTGATGCACACCGGAGATGAGATTCCGCTGGTCCACGAAGATACTTCAATGCATGATGCTTTGTTGGTTATGACTTCCAAAATGCTTGGTTGTGTCGGCATTATAAATCAAGATGGAAATTTAACTGGCATTATTACCGACGGTGACTTGCGTCGTTGGCTCTCTGCCGATATTATGAACAAAAAAGCCTGTGAAGTAATGACCTCAAACCCCAAAACCATCTCTCCTGATGTTTTGGCGGTTGAAGCGCTCAATGCCATGAACAACACCGGCAAAGGCATAACCCAATTATTTGTCGTTGAAGATAACAAACCTATAGGCATTATTCACATTCACGATTGTTTACGTGCAGGAGTTGCATAACAACTTGTTAGAGCCTAAAGAAATAGATAATTATTTTCGTGCGACCCAAACAGCCAAAAACACATCAGTTGGGGGGCATACTCGTTTGGTTACTTTTATCAAACTTGCTCTTCCCGGACTGGCAGCAATACTGGCGGTAACATTATTAGTCTTCCCCTCTATAAAAGAAGAAGCCAAAAATTTTGCCCTTGATTTTGCAATTGGCCGCGGCGATATAGAAAAAATGAATATTGAAAATACAACGATTTACGTAACAGACAACAAAAATCGCATTAACAATTTCACCTCCAGCCAAATCAAAGAAACATCTGCTGGCTCAAAACTTTATGACTTGATTTCTCCCGAAGCCATCATTCCTCTTGATAACAAAGAATGGATCAGCATCCAAGCCCCCAAAGGATTCTATGACCAGCAAAAAGCATTACTGGAGCTACACCCCGAAGTCGAAGCCTTTTACAGCAAAGGTATGTCAATTCAAACCACTCAAGCTTTTTTTAACTTCAAAGAATCTCGGGGTTACTCTAACCAACCGGTTAACGGAGATGGCTTTTTAGGGCAAATAAAGGCGCAGGGTTTTGAGTTTTCTACTCAATACAAAACCTTGACATTTGTGGGCAAAACAACAATAATTATCGACGAAGAAAGCTTAAAAAAGGAATAACCTTATGATTTCACGCTTAGCACTTGCAACCCTTATTATTTTGGCATCTTCAGTAGCCATTGCCGGTGATATTACGCTTAATGCCGATGAAGGAGTGGAATACCATCAACTTGAGCAAAAGATGGTCGCCCGAGGCAACGCTGTTGCCACCAAAGATGACTTAAGCATCAAAGCCCAAACTTTGGTTGGCTATTACAACCCCAAAATCAAAAACAAATTATCTCGCGTTGAAGCTTTTGATAATGTTCATCTCATCTCGCCGCAAGCCGAGGCTTTCGGCAATAACCTCATTTATGATATAAATACTGACAGCGCGGTACTCAAAGGAACCCCGTCCCGCATCAAAACGGCCGATGCCGAAATTACCGCCCAAGGCGACATTACTTATTACCAAAGCGAGCAAAAAGCCGTTGCCCGAGATGGCGTAATTGCCAGAGATGCCAAAGGAAACAAAGTTTATGCCGATCTTATGACTGCCTATTTTATCAAAGATGCCCAAGGTAAGATGATTTTAGACCATATTAACATAGAGCAAAATGTCAAAATCATTTCTCAAGATGCACAAGTAACGGCACTCAAAGGGACATATTATGCTCAAGCAGGCAAAATAAAATTGTTTGATGACGTGGTTATTAATCAAAACGGCAATATTTTAAAAGGATCCGAAGCAGAAACCGACCTTAACAATGGTATAAGCAAAATTATTTCCGGCAGCAAATCCGGCCGTGTCAGCGGCGTATTTAAACAAAAGAAGAAGGAATAATCACAATGAAAAAATTTTCGCCTGACGCCAAACTAGAAGTTTTTAACATAGGCAAGCGCTACAAAAAACGCCCGGTTTTGCGCAATGTTTCCTTATATGTACGCCGTGGTGAAGCTGTTGGATTGTTAGGACCAAACGGAGCCGGTAAAACCACGTGTTTTTATTGCGTAACCGGATTAATTACGCCAGACTATGGTGATGTCCATATAGATGGACAAGACATTACCAATTTGCCGATGTATCGTCGTGCCCGCCTAGGCATAGGCTATCTTCCGCAAGAGGCTTCGATTTTCAGAACCTTAAGCGTTGAAGACAACATCAAAGCTATTTTGGAAATGGTAATTGATGACGAAAGCCGCCGTGAAAACATGCTTGAAGAACTGCTTAATGAATTTTCGATAGATCATCTCCGCAAAGCTCCAGCTTTGGCCTTATCTGGCGGGGAAAGACGTCGTCTTGAAATAGCCAGAGCCGTCGCCAGCCAACCCAACTATATTCTATTGGATGAACCTTTAGCCGGTATTGACCCGATTGCGGTAAACGAGATTCGTAACTTGGTATCCCAACTCAAACACCGCGGCCTTGGTGTTTTAATCACAGATCACAACGTACGTGAGACTTTAGATATCACCGACCGAGCATACATATTGCACGGCGGCACAGTTCTGATGGAAGGAACTCCGTCGGAAATTATTGCCAACGAGGAAGTTCGCAAAGTATATTTAGGCGACAGTTTCTCCATGTAATGGTTTTAAGCTAATGGCTTTAACCCCAAAACTGGAAATCAAGCAGTCAACCTCTCTGTTGCTCACTCCGGAGCTACGGCAAGCCATAAATTTATTGCAAATGAACAACCTAGAACTCAGTGAGTTTATTGAACAAGAACTTGCTTCCAATCCACTATTGGAAAGAGAAGACGATCTGTTGGCTAGCCAAGATGATGTTCCTTCCCCCAGCATTGATGATATATATTCGCAACCGACAACCGAAGAAGATTTAACCCCCGACACCGATATCAACAACGAGTTTGACGATTATGGTTCCGATACTGTTGCACTTGACAATTTTGAAGAAGCCGACTGGTCCGACTACAATCGCGCCAAAAGCAAGCGCGATGACGATGATTCTTTTGACTATTTTGAAAAAAAATTAGCTCAAAAAAAATCTTTTCATGATTTGCTTGATGAACAAATCGGCCTAACTTTTGACACCACTTCCGACCGCCTGTTGGCAAAAATTTTAAGCGAATATTTGGATGGCGCCGGCTATTTTCGCGGCAATATTGCAGATATTTCAGCCAAATTAAAAACTTCCGCACAGCGTTTATCCGGCATTTTAGCAAAGATGAAACAATTTGAACCCTCGGGTATCTTTGCCCAGTCTTTGGCCGAATGCTTAAAGATACAACTTTCCGACAACCAAAACCTTTCACCCAAGATGGAGCTCGTTTTGGATAACCTTGAACTTTTGGCCACAAAAAAATTAAAAGAATTAAGTCGTATCTGCAACTGTAGTATTGAAGAGATTCTTGCGCTTGCTGCTGAACTTAAAACACTAAATCCCAAACCGGCAGCTTCATATTCCGATGAACTGACCACCTATATTATTCCGGATATCATCATAAAACGCAGCAAATTGGGAGAATACCGTGTTGAGCTCAATTCCATGAGTCTGCCGCGCCTTCTAATTAACCGACGTTACTACTCAGAATTAAAATCAGATAAACAAGCATCACGTTATTTAAAAGAAAACCTAAGCCGAGCTTCTTTTTTAATTAAAGCCATGCACCAACGAGCAACCACCATTTTACGTGTTGCCGAAGAAATTGTATTAAGACAATATCAGTTTTTGGAAAAAGGTATTGAATATCTTAAGCCCATGACACTCAAAGACATAGCCACAGCTTTAAATATCAATGAAAGCACAGTAAGTCGTGTTACCACTGGCAAATATATGTCAACTCCTCGCGGACTTTTTGAACTCAAATACTTTTTTTCGTCGGCAGCAGGAAGTTACATTGGCAATGATGATACTTCCACCACTTCTCTCAAACACAAAATCAAAACCCTTATAGACAATGAGGATAGTGCAAACATTTTATCTGATGACAAAATAGTAGCCCTGCTCGGCCAAGAAGGCATCAAAATAGCCCGCCGCACCGTAACCAAATACCGTGAAGCGCTTGGAATACCGACCTCTGGACAACGCAAACGGACAAAACGGGTATAAACTGATTTGATGTATTTGACTTTTGTGTTGACTTATGTAAAATAAAATAGTATTTGATTGTGTCAAAAGAGACATATATTATAGTCTCTGTTTTGTTTGTATTAAAATTAGTTATAGGAAGAAATTATGCAAATCACATTATCTGGCAATCAGGTTGACATCGGGGACAGACTCCGCAACCATGTAGAAGAGAACGTACTAAACTCGGTAAACAAATATTTTCCGGCTCCGATTAGTTGCTCGGTAAATTTTTCCAAAGCAAAAGATGAGTTTATTGCCGAAGTAACCGTTCACCCTGCCAAGAACATTGTTTTAAAAGGTTCAGGTTCTGCAGGTGATCCCTACTCTGCTTTTGATGCAGCCAATGAGCATATAGCCACCCGTCTGCGCCGTCACAAGACCAAACTAAACGACCACAAAGGCAAGACCGGTTTGGCAGAAATTGCCAACGAAGCAGTCTTCTCCATAAATGAAGAGGCCGAAGAAGTTGATATTGATGACGCTCCGCTGACAATTGCCGAATTAGAGGCCAATATTCCGGTATGCACGGTATCTGAGGCTGTAATGTATATGGATTTGAATAATGAATCCGCTCTGATGTTTAAGAATGCCGCAACCGATAACTTTAATATGGTATATCGCCGTAAAGACGGAAATATTGGTTGGGTAGAACCCAAATAGCAACAAAGAAGAAAAATATGAACATATCAAATATCTTAACCGAAAAAAATATTTTCTTAGGACTTAAAAGTGGCTCTAAGAGGGAGTTTCTGCAAGACCTTGCTCAAAAGGCATCGGAAATCAGCGGTATAGATGCTTTGACAATTTTTGATTCTCTGCTTGAACGCGAAAATCTTGGTTCGACAGGATTCGGTGGTGGTACGGCTTTGCCGCACAGTCGCTTTACAGGGCTTGACAAGGTCTATGCTTTTTTTGCCAAACCGTCATATCCGGTTGACTTTGACGCGATTGACAACAAACCGGCAGACTTAGTATTTCTTTTAATGTCACCCGAGGGCAGCGGAGCAGACCATTTAACCGCTCTTGCCATGCTTTCCCGCATTCTAAAAGATGATGCTGTTTGTGAAAGATTGCGCAAAATGGAAAAATCCACCGAGATATACGCTCTATTATGTGAGGCCTAAATAAAAAACGGAGAACAATCTCCGTTTTTTATTTATCTTTTAGCAATAAATTTCTGTTACTCTTCTGTTAAATTAGAATTTGGTCATTAAGGATAGTGTTATGTTTCTAAGCCTCAATCGCAAAATAGTTTATTCTATATTAGGTCTTCTTTTAATATCCTCTCTTTTGTTTATATCAGCATTTTACATTGCCTACTCTTCCAAAGTGGAAAAAGATCAGTTTTTTTCCATTCAACGCAACCAACAATATATAGAACTTCTATATCGCAGCATTAACCTAACCAAAGAATTAAAACAACTTTTAAATGAATACCAAAACATTAACATTTCGCGCGCAGAGTATCCACAAATATACACCTTAAGCTTTGACGACAAACAGCCGGAATTTCTACTTAATCAACAAAACATGATTGTTGAACGCTCCCAAAGTTTTGACGAGCAATATCGCACTATCAATAATGGCATACTAATCATTGCCTCAAGCGCCATTTTACTGGCAATTTTTATAATGTTTATCGGCTATTTAATCCAACGCTGGTTACTTATCCCGATAAACAAAATATCAGCCATTTCCGAAAAAATCAGCCAAGGCGAATTAAACCATCGTATTCCTTTGCGTAACAACATCAAATATCCAGATGAGCTCGACAGGCTGAGTTCCACGTTTAACTCCATGGTTGACAATTTACAACAAACATTATCCGAGGTAAGCGACAAAGAAAAATTTCTTCAGGCCTTAATTGACAGCATCCCTGACGGCATCAGGGTTATTGACGAGAATTACCAAATAGTTATTGCCAATAAAAACTACTACAAACAAACCGGCTCCAAGCCCAAAGATAAAACCCTATGTTATACCTCATCTTTCGGATTAAATCATCCGTGTGATCGTGGCAACACTCAATGTCCTTTATATGAAATACTGCAAAAGAAGAAAAAAAATATCAACCTTATTCAACAATTTAGCCAAGATCCGACACGGCACCTGGCTGTCAACGCAGCTCCTCTGATTTATGACAATAAACACAACTATATAGTTGAATCGATTCGCGACTTAAGCCAAGAGATTAATTTTTCGCATCAACAAAAAATATCATCTCTGGGATTTTTATCCTCTTCAATAGCTCACGAAATTAAAAATCATCTTGGAGCTATACGTCTGATAATGGAACACCTGATAAATAACTATTACCAAGATATTCCTCACTCAGATGAACAAAAGAAAATAATAGAAATGATTTATTCGGAAATCATAAACACTTCTGAAGTACCTGAACGTCTGTTAAAACTAACTCGTAGTTCAAACAATGTCGAAACAGAGATCAACTGTGGCGAATGTATCAATGATGTTGTCAATCTTCTTGACTTTGAAGCCAAAAGCAAAGGGATGGATATAATTTTTTCTCAACCCAAACGGGCACTATATATCAAAGGCAATGAGAGCGACTTCAAAATTGCCGCCATAAACATAATTCTCAACGCCATTAAAGCGATGAACACCGACGGAAAATTAACAATTAAAATCAAAAAAACATCGTCTTCTTATGTTGATATCAGCTTCAAAGATACTGGAACAGGTATTTCCGCACATGATTTGCCTTACATTTTCAACCCGTTTTTTTCGGAAGGCAAGCAAAAAAACAATAATAAAAACACTGGGCTTGGCTTGGCCATAACCAAGTCAATTGTCGAAAAATCAAACGGCTCAATAAGCGTTAGTTCAATTTTGGGCAAAGGCAGCTGTTTTACATTATCTTTTCCTTTAATAAAAAACTTGCAAAAAAAATAATCAGGTATTATAAACAACTAAATTACAATTTTTTAAGGATTTGTTATGAGTAAAGAAGAGCTTTTAGAATTAACTGGTGAGGTAGTGGAAAAACTACCGAATGCCATGTTTCGTGTAAAGTTGGAAAACGGAGTAGAGATATTGGCACATACTGCTGGCAAAATGCGCAAATTTCGCATTAGAGTTATGGTTGGGGATAAAGTAGACATTGAAATGACACCTTATGATTTAACTAAAGGACGCATAACTTTCCGTCATAAAGAATAGTAAAAAAGCCGCTATCAAAAGCGGCTTTTTTACTACCAAGCATCATCATAATCCAAAGTAGGATCGTTAATTGCAGAACCATCATTAGCCGTCCCGGCTCCCCAGCCAGCAGCACCTGTAACAGCCCCTTTATTATAGCCTTGGCGATAATTATTCAACTGATCATATTGATAAACAGGAGAACTCCCCCAGGTCCAAGATCTTGATGATCCCGATAAAGGATGACGGTCAAAATAACAATAAACATTAGCCACCGCAGCCATATCCTGTGCATATACCGGAAATATGTTCCAATAAATATCACTTGTTGAAATTGTTTGCCCTATATCAAGCAATAACTGTTTATAATGTGTCGGCCTGTAAATGAATCCCATAATGGCATGCCATCCCTGAAATTTATCTACTGTACCGCTAACACTTTTTGCTCCATAATTTTCCATAATTGTTGTATTAAGCCATGTGTTTGTTTGAAAAGTCAACATCAACGAATTTTCAAGTACGTGAGTATGTTCCGCACCATCTCCGCCTGCCGGAGCCAATGCAAACTCAGCTTCTCTTGGATTAGTCTGACGAAAGAAATATGAGCTAAAGTCGGAGCCGCTAATCATATTTTTATATCCGCTGCTTCCGGCAGCCGGCCAACTATCAGTTCCATAAACCGAATACACCTCGCTCATTCTCCAACGTATTGGACTAATTGTAATAACTTTAGCATAATTCTTTGGACATTGCGGCGCCGGCACAAACCCCAACCACGGAGAAGCGATGCAAGTATTATTATCACAATCACTTCCCGATGCTAAAGTAGCTTTACCATTTGATATACTCAAATTTGCCCAATCGCCTATTTTATCACTTCGATAAGTATTATCAACGACATAAATACCTTTATTAATAAAATCAGGTAAAATATCACTCAATCTGGCACCGCCGCGACTAGCCAATTTAATATCATTCATCACCGAGGTATAAGCCGGATTAACTTGATAATAGTCATACCCCTTTGAAGGAGTACCACCGGAAGAAGTATATCCATCAAAAACAGCACTACTTGGATAAGGCACGTCACTAACCAATCTCCTGGCTCGAATAAAACCACCCGTTTTATCACTTGTAGTTGGAGCTTTAACCTCAATAATACCGTCACGACTTATAGCCACTCTTGCTCCGTTAAGAATGGTAGTAGCATCAGCCTTACCGTCTGTACCAACTTTTATACTGTTACTGGTAAGATTTCCTCCCTGCGCAGCAATCGCAAAACCATATTCATCACCCAATATTTGCGTTTTTCCGCCGACACCAAACTTCATCTTTCCATTTTCTAAATATAATGAAGTATTTGTTGTTGAACCGGAAGCCTTATTTTCAAATCCCGTTTTATTTACATCAGCAACAAATTTTGCTGTCTCGGAATTTTCTGTACCCACTCCTATAACTACAGAATCTTTATCCATTTTTACTCTAGAATTTGAAGTGGCCAACGAAATCTTGCTATTTTCCATAGTAAGATTGCCAGAAGCATTACGCAAAACCAATGAAGCTGATTGTACCAACAATCCTTCATGTGAACCGCTAGAATTATAGCTATTTCCAATAAATGCAGAACTTCCGTTTATATTAATTTTATTTCCGCTATCTCCTACTTGTCCGCCTACAGCAAAACTATCTTTAGCAATATCAACCGTCGTATTATCGGCATAAAAATTTTCTCTTACGTCCAAACCACCGCTTTTCACGCTAACACCGGCACTATCAACTGTGAAATAATTACCCGGAGATTTGTTTGTACCGCTCTTACCGCCAATTTTAACACCTTTGGAAGCATACAGCCAGTCAGCCAAAATTCCGGTTTCTTCACTAGGATCTTCAGGCACGACAATGATTTCCCCGCCATCAACAATCAAATTACCTTCATTAATCGTAACATCACCTTTGTCAAAAATTGTATCGCCACTAACTGTATTACCGTCTTTATTAACAGTTAAACCGTTATCCCCGACCACAACCTTAACCGTATCATCACCTTTGATATTAACATTAGTTCCCCCGATGCTAGTATCCCCCCCGGCATCAATTTTCACATCGCCACTACTGTTAACAGTAAAATTATCAGAATTAAAAGTAACATCTCCCCCTGATTGGGTTAGGTTACCGTTAATTATGGTATTAGCCAAAGAAGTATCCCCGGCAACCGTCAAATTATTATTAAGTGTTGTAGCTCCATCGACCGTCAAGGCTCCGCCAACATTAGTATCTCCTTCAACATCCAACGTTTTTCTCAAATTTGTTGTTCCGGTCACTATCAAATTACTGGTAAGGCTGCTATCTCTACCAATAATAACATCTCCGCCATTTCCCCCTTGAGCAATCAATTCGCTAACGCCTCTGATTTCGTTACCATCCATAAAAAGAGTTGTCTGCATGGTATTTTTTCCTTCATCACCATCATCAACCCTATATAACACATCATCAGAACTTACATCTCCTCTTGCCGAGCTAATAGCTTCATTTGACACCACAACCAAACTACCTTCTTTAATATTATCTGTAGCAAAGTCGTAATCACCCATATCAGCTTCCCACGTACCTTGCACACCTTCAATTTTATACTGCACATCATCGCCTTCTCCCACTTTTCGATACACACCGCCGTTTGCACCAATCATTGATGCAATTTTTGAAGATCTCATCATAGTAATATTATCTCTTAAGGGAGCTAATACGGCAGTCGTATAGATATGATGCTCCTTATCATTTTTATCCAAAACAGTTCTTTTACGAACCGAAATATCAAAATCTTCAAACAGTCGGGATTTTTGAGTACTAAATCCATAAGGCAGATATTCGTCCAATTTATCTAATTCAGTATCAGTTAATTTAAAAACATCATCAGCATGACTAACCCCAACCTCATTATAATTATCCCTGATAAAATCATCCACAGCAGTTGAAACCATTCTCATCTGCGTTGCTACATTAATATCTTGTAACTCCGTTGTTCTTTCAGCCGCCTTTTTATACAAGATAGGAGTTACCATGGTAATAAGCCCGAGCAAGGCCAAGGCTTCCACCATCAAGCTTCCCTTTTGAGTAATATTTTTTTTCATTTTTCCTCCTATCTCCAAGACATATAAGCCAAACAAGTCCCATAATCATTCAAACAATCCTTAATTCCATAATATCCCATTCCCGTATTTTCAGCTATCGGACTAGGAATTTCAAATTTTGTTCCTTCATAATTAACCACAAACAAGTTGCTTCCTTCAGCAACCACATAACCAACCATTTCCTGTGTTCCAAATTGTTTTCTTAAAGCATCTAATATATCCACAGATGGCCTTATTGTATATTTTCCGTCATCAGGTATTATTGTTAACCATCTTTCCGGGATTGCACCATAAGTTATTAACATCCGAAATATTTTTTCATCATCAGTTTTTCTGCAGGCATCTTCTCCGGTCAATATTTGTGTTAATTCCTCATTCATACAATAAATTGCAGTTACATAATCTTCATTATTTATAAAACCATACGGCAAATAATCGCTAACATCGATTTCCCCGCTTGAATAATTAACTTTTCGTTCTTCCTCGGTACTGTAATATGGATAGGCATTTTCTTTCATAAACTGAATTCCTGCTTTTTGCTTTACTATTAGCTGCATAATTTTAGCCTGAGCAACCGGAACCGTCACCGCTTTTTGCATATCATTTCTGATAGGCAACAAATAAGCAGCAATCATAGCCAAAAACGTTGTCAATACTACCCACAAATACATACTATGGTGATCTCCCTAATATACCATTATGATAAGTATATCACAAAAATTGTTTCAAATATGTTAAATTATAAAATTTTATAGTTTTTTTTCTAAAACATTTAATAACTAATAAATTTGCATTTATTTATAAAAATAATCAGCTAAAATACTCCTAAGATAAAAGATAAAAACAGTATAAGATTGAGATGATAGACGATAATGATTTAGAAGAAGATGAGGAAGTAGCACCTCCTTATCATAAGCGCAAAAAGATAATGCTTTTATTACTACCTTTACTGATAGTGATAGGTATTTCGGTTGGCATTTATTTTGCCTTAAACAATTCTTACGATTCTATGGGGGATAGTTATAAAATAATTCAATACAGCAAAGATTCGGAGGATATGACAGTTTTTTATGATTTACCTGAGATAAAGACTTCTGTCAAAGGCAAAGATGGCAACCATGAGCTCAAGTTAAAAATAACCTTAGAGTTATCAAGTATTGACAATTTAAAGGCCGTAGAGGTTTTGTCTTCTAAATTAAATGATGTCATTATCGGGCACATAATAGAATTAAATCTTAATGAGGTTGAAGGATCCGAGGGACTCTACTGGCTAAAAGAGGAATTACTATATCGTTTTAACCTTGCAATAGCTCCGATTAAGATAAAGAATCTCAATTTTAGTGTTTTTGAACTTCAAAAATAGAAACAACAAGGACAAATTAACGTGGCAGAAGATAATAAAAATACCAATGAGACAGACGGCTCCGATTCTAACTCTAAAATTTTAAATCAAGATGAGATAGATTCTCTGTTGGGCTATGGAACATCAATAAATGATGACGCCAACCAAAAAAACGGTGTTCAAGCCATTTTAGAATCCAACATGGTATCCTATGAACGTTTGCCCATGTTGGAAATTGTTTTTGACCGTTTAATTCGTTTAATGGCAACATCTCTACGCAATTTCACCCAAGATAATGTTGAAGTTTCTTTAGATTCGATTGAGTCGATGCGTTTTGGAGAATATATAGATTCTTTAACTTTGCCGACATTATTAAGTGTATTCAAAGCTGAGGAATGGGATAACTATTGTCTTATGTCTTTAGACAGCTCGCTGATATATTCAATGGTAGACGTTTTGCTTGGCGGCAGGCGCGGCACGGCAGCGATGAGGATTGAAGGGCGTCCATACACCACGATAGAATTAAACATAGTTAAAGAGATTATTCAGCTTATTTTAAGCGATTTATCAACAGCGTTTGACCCGATAACCTCGGTTGGTTTTGTCTTTGATCGTCTAGAAACCAACCCTCGTTTTGCCACAATTACCAGGATGTCTAACGCCGTGATTGTAGCCCATCTACGTATTGATATGGAAGATCGCGGAGGAAAGATAGATTTGATGATACCATATGCAACCTTAGAGCCGGTTCGTGAACTTCTTTTGCAGATGTTTATGGGAGAACGTTTTGGCCGTGATACTATTTGGGAAAACCATCTCATGTCGCAATTATGGGAAACCGATGTTGAAATAAAAGCAGTTCTTAAAGAAACTGATGCCAAATTAAGTGATGTTTCTGCTTGGCAAAAAGGGTCTTTCTTACCGCTAGACATTCTCCCGCAAGACATGGTTAATATTTTCTGCGGTGATGTACCTTTGCTTAAAGGTACAATGGGGCGTCATGATGATCATGTTGTCATAAGAGTAGAAGGAAAGGCTGATAAAAATGGCTAATTTAGAATTAATAATAAATCTCATAATTATAGCTCTTTTGATTCCGATGATTATTTATTCATATTCTCTCAACAAGAGTCTCAATGCATTACGTCAAAATCAAAAAAGCTTGGCGCAACTTGTATCAGCTTTAAACGAAGCCACTTTTAAGGCTGAAAATTCCATTCCCAAGTTAAAAACTGCAACCGAACACTCCTCCGAGGGCTTAAAAGAAGTTGTTGACAGTGCCAAAGAATTAAAAAACGATCTTCTCTTCATCAACGAGAGGGCCGATTCTCTAGCTGACCGGTTAGAGAATGTTATAAGTTCTTCTCGTAACATCAAATCATCAGCAACTGAGGAAGTTATATCCCCGGAGAAAAATTCGGTTAATGACCGTGCTGCAGCAGAACTTGAATTATTAAAAGCTTTAAGATCTATCAAATAGAGGCAAAGATATGTTGAATAAAAGACCCAAAATCCGCCTGCTTCCTATATTTATTTTCGTTGCTGTTTTATCATTAAGTATCAAAATCAGCAATATTTTTGACTTATATCATCAAGCTCCACACCCCAAAGTAAGCATTACAACCTCTCAAGCTCAAGCGGAAGACAAACTGAGCAAAGAAACGGCAGAACTGACAGATGTACTTGAAAAAGGAGAAGATAGCAACGAAAAAACACCATCAAAAGCTACTTCGTTCAGCAATTCTGAAATAATGATTTTACAAGAATTGGCCGAGCGACGTGAAGCGCTTGACATTCGTTCTAAAGAAATAGATAAAAGAGCTGTTCAACTCAAAGTTGCCGAAGCAGAGATAGAAAAGAAGTTGCAACAGCTTAAAGAATATGAAGAACGTCTAAACAAACTGATAAACCGTTATTCGGAACAAGAACAGGAAAACATTAACTCCTTGGTAAAACTTTATTCATCAATGAAACCCAAAGATGCAGCCCGCATTTTTGATACCATGGATCTAGAGATTACCGTTGCCATTCTCAAAGGGATGAAACCTTCTGCCTCTTCGGCAATATTATCACAAATGAACTCTGAACGGGCACAGGCTGTAACGGCAGAATTGATAGGCAATAACATTTGATATATGATAAAGCGACAAGACCTTGTTTAGGATAAAAAAAACAAACATTTTCTTTTTTGTACTCAGTTTTCTTTTTTTAGAAACGGCGGATTATTGCTTTGGGCAAGTATCATCAAGCAAGGCAAACGCCACAGCACTTTCTGAACAGGCAAAATCTGTCACATCTTCTGACAACCAAACATTAAAAGATGAAATAGTCAGCCTACGTTTTGGCTGGAATGCGCCTGTAAACATGGCCACCTTTGAGCGCAACGGCAAGATTTGGATTGTTTTTGATCGCCCCAACCGCATGGATATTGAGACACTAAAATCCGAAGCCAAAGACTTAGCCGAACAAATTTATACTTTACCCCACCCTGGCGGAACGATTATCATAGTAAAACCGCGAAAAGGAGTAAAATATGCCTTACGCAAAGAGGGTTTATTATGGATACTTGACTTATATACCGGACGTGCGCCCAACTTTCAAACCCAAAACATGACCCTATTTACGCAATATGACAGCCTAAAGCAGTCTTATCTTTTCATACCCAACACCCAAACTGGTAATAATTTATCCATTATCGACCCAGAAATAGGAGATATTATATCCATTTCCACCACCTCTCAACTTGGTCTTGGTTTCAACACTCCTTACCGTTATCCTGATTTTGATATTTTACCATCGATTCAAGGCATAGCCTTTGTAGTTAATGCTCCCGACTTAGTTCTTAATCGTGGAAACTCAGGCATAACCCTAAAAGCAATTGGCCGCGGTTTAAATATAACAAGCGATTTAGATGTGCTAAAACGTAATCAAAAACAACTGAATTATGATAAAAAAGTAGCTCATATGAATACTTTTGATCTACAAATTCCACAAAGCCTCGCGGATAAGAATTTTCTGGAAGCAATCGATGACTTTAAGAAACAAATTTTATCGGCACCCTTGGATCAAAAGAACAACTTACGCCTTAAACTAGCCCAATACTATATTTATCAGGGACTTGGCACCAATGCTCTTTACATACTAAATCAAATGCGCAATCTTGATCTCCCTGAAACTAAAACAGCTAAATTCTATGCCTTGTCTGGCATAGCCAATTTTTTGGCACATCGTTACAAAGAAGCAATTAACGACTTTTCTCAAAGTACCTTACCAGATACAACCGAAGGAGTATTTTGGCGCACCATAGCTCAAAGTGCATATGAATACAAAGAGGAAAACAATGCCATTATATTTGCTCATATGTCTTTAATGCGGGACTATCCGCAAGCTATAAAAGACGAAGTAGCAGTTATAGCGGCTCGCAATGCCATAGCTACCGGAGATGATTTATCTTCACAAAACTTTATTGATATTTTAAGCTCGGTTCCGGATCGTTTACGCAACCTCAACCCGCAAATAACTTATCTTTCTGCACAAAAGCTTGAAATGCAGGGCTATATCCGCAATGCCATCAAAACATACCAATCGTTGCTTAATTCTGAATCATCAAAATTTTCAGCTCTGGCTCGCTTACGCCATACCATTTTAAGTCAGCTGGTAAACTTCATTGATACCAAAGAAGCAATAAAAGAACTAGAGCGTTTACGCTTTGCTTGGGGAGACAAAGATTTTAAAATAAATCTCTTAAGCAAGCTTTCTGATTTCTATATCAAAGACCACGATTATTACAACGCTTTACGTATATTGAACGAGCGCAGTTTTCTGGTTGAAGGCCACCAAAAAGAAATTAATACAGCCAAAATGATAAAAATTTTTGAAGATATTTTCATTGGCAACCATGCTGATGAAACCCTATCGCCTATAAAATCACTAGCTTTATATCAAGATTTTAAGTGGCTTGCCTCATTAAGCAGCAAACAAAATATGATTATTCAAAAACTGTCCGATCGTTTGGTTGCGGTAGATTTGCTACCTCGCGCTCAAGAACTTTTACTTGGTTTATTACAAAAAGATGATTTATCTCCGGACAACAAAGCCCGCATAGGTTCCCGCCTGGCCGTAATTTACTTGTTTGAGAACAAACCGCAAGAAGCTCTTGATGTCCTGGAAATAACAGATGCCCCTGATCTTCTGCCGGCAACAAATAATCCACGCAAAATTATTGCCGCCCGCGCTTATTCGGCCTTAGGCAAACCGGACGAAGCATTGGCTTTATTAGAAGATGACTATAGCAAAAACGGCCTGTTACATCGTTTTGAAATTTATTGGAAAGCTCAGGACTGGGACAATGCCTCCAACACCATCAAATATTTAATAGAAGAGCCAAAACCGGGGCAAAAGCTCTCATCCGAGCAAATGAACTACATCCTGGATTGGGCCACTACCCTAAAACAAGCCGGCAAAGAAACGGTTTTGGTACGCCTTCGCAACAAATTTTTACCTTATTTCAAAGATACGCCGTTTTATAGTGCTTTTAATGTTCTGACCAATCATTTGGAAAAAGAAAAAGTTGACATTAATGCTATCAACAGTGCCATAACCGATATCCAGAACTTTAGCAATTTTTCTAAATTTTATACCGAATCATTAAAAGAAAGCGATTTAGAATAAATGAATAGTATTTTCAAGCTTAATTCACCTTTTGCTCCGGCCGGAGACCAGCCGCAAGCAATTAAAGAATTGCTTGAAGGTTTGAACAACGGCATTAAAGACCAGGTTTTACTTGGAGTAACCGGCTCAGGCAAAACATATACCATGGCCAAAATAATTGAAGAAAGCTCTCGTCCGGCACTTATAATGGCCCCAAACAAGACTTTGGCCGCTCAGTTATATACCGAGATGAAAGAGTTTTTCCCAAAAAACCATGTTGAATATTTTGTCTCGTATTACGACTACTACCAACCCGAAGCCTATGTTCCCAAAACCGATACCTATATTGAAAAAGATTCGGCCATCAACGAGCAAATTGACCGTATGCGCAACTCTGCCACACGCTCTCTGTTGGAAAGCCGCGATACCATAATTGTTGCATCGGTGTCTTGTATCTATGGTTTGGGTGATGTTGAAGCCTATTCGGCCATGACCTTACCATTAGAAGTAGGACAAGAGATAGAGCCAAAAGAAATCTACAAACGTTTGGCCGAGCTGCAATACGAGCGCAACCAACAAAATTTTGTCCGTTCCACATTCAGAGTTAGGGGCGATATTTTAGATATTTTTCCGGCTCACTACGAAGATAGGGGCTGGCGCATTTCTTTTTTTGGCGATGAGATCGAAAAGATAGATGAGTTTGACTCACTTACCGGCAAAAAAACCGCCTCTCTAAAGCAAATAACCATCTATCCGGCCAACCACTATGTTACACCGCGCCCGGCCGTTTCCCAAGCAATTGTTGGTATAAGACAAGAACTAAAAGATCAGATTGAATTTTTTACACGCAACAATCAGCTTTTAGAGGCACAAAGGATTGAGCAACGCACGCGTTTTGATTTAGAAATGCTTGAAGCTACCGGACATTGTAAGGGAATAGAGAACTATTCTCGTTATTTAACCGGGCGCAAACCAGGTGATCCGCCACCGACCTTGTTTGAATATTTGCCGCCCGACACAATTTTGTTTATTGACGAAAGCCATGTTTCCATCCCCCAAATCGGCGGCATGTATAGAGGAGACTTCAACCGCAAATCCACCCTGGCTCAATATGGTTTCAGACTTCCGTCCTGTGTTGACAATCGACCCTTAAAATTTGCCGAGTGGGACAAGATGCGTGGCCAAACCATTTTTGTCTCGGCCACGCCCGGCGATTGGGAATTAGAACAAAGTGGAGAAGTTTTTACCGAGCAGATTATTCGTCCGACCGGACTTACCGATCCTTTATGTGTTGTCAAACCGGTTGAAAATCAAATTGATGACTTGATGCACGAATGTAAACAAGTCATATCCAACGGCAACCGAGTTTTGGTTACCACTCTAACCAAAAAAATGGCCGAAGATTTGACCGATTACCTTAACGAAAACGGCATCAAGGTAAGATACCTGCACTCCGATATTGACACATTGGAGCGTATTGAAATTATAAGAGACTTACGCTTAGGCGTTTTTGACGTCTTGGTAGGAATTAACCTCTTGCGCGAGGGATTAGATATTCCGGAGTGTTCTCTGGTAGCCATCTTAGATGCCGACAAAGAAGGATTTTTGCGTTCATCACGTTCCCTAATCCAAACCATCGGCCGTGCCGCTCGCAATGCTGAGGGACGAGTTATTCTGTATGCCGATACCATTACCGGATCGATGCAAACAGCCTTGGACGAAACCGAGCGCAGAAGAAAGAAGCAAATTGAATATAACAAAGCACACAACATTACCCCGCAAACGATTAAGAAAAAAGTTTCCGGCATAATGGAAGAAATGACGGCCAAAGAAACCGACACGACAACATCTGAGACTATAAGCGAGCTCAAAGATTTTGATAAAAAGCTGCGTGAATATAATAAGCTGATGCAACAAGCCGCCGCCGATCTTGATTTTGAAACGGCTATTTTGTACCGCGACAAAATCAAAAAGCTTGAAGACAGCTATCTAAAAAGTTAAAAAACAGGGGCTTTAAAGCCCCTGTTTTTACATATATTTCTTTTTTTCCATCCAAAAGACAATTATTCCGATAGGAATTGAAACAGCATAACAAAGGGTTGCCAAACCCAAAGTTAGCCATGGCTGCGAAATAATAAAACTTGCAAACAACGCCACAATCAACATTAATGGCATCAACATATAGGTAGGCACTTTCAACTTCTTGGTCGAAAAAGTAGGAATTCTGCTCACCATCAGCAAAGTAACCACCACCATTAATGTTGCGCAAAAAGCGTTTGAGCGCACCAACCAATTAACTTCCGGAAAATCAAACGAAATCATCACCGGCATAATGGCAAGCGCCGCCGCGGCCGGTGCCGGAACCCCAACAAAGAAATGATTCCAATATTCCGGTTGCGGTTCATCATCAAGCATGGTGTTAAACCTGGCCAACCGCATTGCCATGCCGATAGACATCAACAAACAGAAAAACCAACCAAATTTAGGCAAATCAAACATTGTCCATTGATAAAGCAAGATTGCCGGAGCCACGCCGAAACTGACAAAATCAGATAAAGAATCAAGCTCGGCACCAAACTTGGTTGAACCTTTAAGCATTCTAGCCACACGTCCGTCCACCAGATCAAAAAATGCGGCTACGAAAATACATATAACTGCCTTTGCCCAGTCTGCCTGAATTGAATAGCGTATAGAAGTTACCCCGGCGCATAGAGCTAACAAAGTAACAATATTTGGTGCAATTTTACGAAACGGCAAAGCATTGAGTTTTTGCCGTGAGAGTTGCAATTTCTGATTAATTCTTTCCATTATCTGATAACTCCCTCAAGCGGCTTAAACTCACCGGAAAGATTGGCAATAATTGTTTCACCGGCAACCATTGTTTGTCCCAAAGCCACTTGCGGCTCCACACCTTCGGGCAAATATACATCCAAACGCGATCCGAAACGTATCATCCCAAAGCGCTCGCCGGCTTTATATTCCTGACCGATTTGGGCATCACACACGATTCGTCTTGCCACTAACCCTGCAATCTGCACAAAACAAATATCTTTGCCCGATTTGGTTTTCATAGCCAAAAGTTGACGTTCATTATCTTTGCTGGCCTTATCAAGCGTTGCGTTCAAGAATTTACCCGGAACATACACCGCATTGGTAATCTTACCATCAGCCGGAGCGCGGTTAACATGAACATTAAACACACTCATAAACACACTAACGCGGGTAAACATCTGAT
>CASDRW010000051.1 GCA_949283275.1 uncultured Pseudomonadota bacterium | reverse complement strand
ATATGGCGGCTTCGGTCATGTACTGGTTTGTACACTCACTCGCCGCCAATCTTAATTTTTATTATTTGCCGCATTATCCGAATTTTTTAAGCTTAAGGTAAGAATGGGCAACTAATACAAAATTGGCGATATGGCGGCTTCGGTCATGTACTGGTTTGTACACTCACTCGCCGCCAATCTTAATTTTTATTATTTGCCGCATTATCCGAATTTTTTAAGCTTAAGGTAGGAATGGGCAACTAATACAAAATTGGCGATTAATATACGGTTGACAAATTAAGCGGTACGGGGATAAATATTCTTTAGTGCCGCTTGTTTTATAAAAAGAGATATAAAAATGTTTTTGATTGTTGGTCTTGGTAATCCTGGGAAAGAATATGAAAATACACGCCATAACGCCGGTTTTATGGTGGTGGATGCTTTGGCGCAAAAGTTTGGCTTTGGTGTTTTTAAGGAAAAATTTGACGGGTTGATTGCCGAGGGTAAAATAGGGACAGAAAAAGTCTATGTTTTGAAACCACAAACCTATATGAACCTCTCCGGTAATGCAGTGGTTAAAGCAGCCAATTTTTATAAAATTCTGCCGCAAAATGTTATTGTGATACATGATGATATGGATTTGCCGCTGGGGAAGATAAAAGCCAAACTGGGCGGTGGTGCCGGCGGGCATAATGGGATAAAATCTATTGATGTGGCAATTACGCCAAACTACAATCGTATCAGAATTGGTGTGGGGCATCCTCAAGGCAAGGGCGAAGAGGTGGTTAACCATGTGTTATCAGGCTTTGGCAAAGCAGAAAAAGAAATTTTGCAAAAAGATATTGAGCTGGTTTTGGACACCATAGAGGTTTTAATTGCCAAAGGAATTGCCGAATATTCATCCTGTTTGGGGATGAAACTGAAGAATTAATTAAAGTGCTTTTGCGGTTGAAATTGCAAAAATTATAAGCTATAACAATGCCAATTTAGGTTTTTGTTAAGGAGAGTTTTGATATGGGATTTAACTGCGGAATTGTCGGATTGCCTAATGTCGGCAAGTCAACCTTGTTTAATGCTTTGACCCAAACTATTGCGGCGCAGGCAGCTAATTTTCCGTTTTGTACGATTGAGCCCAATACCGGTAGAGTGGCGGTGCCGGATGAAAGATTGCAAAAGTTGGCGGATATTGTTAAGCCCAAACAAATTGTGCCGACACAACTAGAGTTTGTGGATATTGCAGGGCTTGTGAAAGGCGCGTCCAAAGGCGAGGGTCTGGGCAACCAATTCTTGGCCAATATCCGCGAGGTTGATGCCATTATCCATGTGTTGCGTTGTTTTGATGATGAAAATATTACCCATGTTGAAGGGTCTATTGATCCGATACGCGATGCCGAGATTGTCGAGACCGAGCTGATGATTGCCGATTTGGAATCGTTGGAAAAAAGATTTGATCAAGCCCAGAAAAAAGCTAAAGGCGGCGACAAAGAGGCCATTTTGAACGTGAGCGTGATGGCTCCCGTGATTGAGGCCTTGAAATCCGGCAAACCGGCCAGAGTGGCCAAACCCGATGAGGGCAACAAAGACGCCCTCAAAGCCTATAAGATGTTGCAGCTTTTAACATCAAAACCGGTGTTGTATGTGTGCAATGTGGACGAGGCGTCGGCAGCCAAAGGCAATGCCTATTCGGATAAAGTATTTGCCAAAGCAAAAGCCGAAAATGCGCAGGCGGTGATTATCTCGGCAGCAATCGAATCGGAGGTGGCTCAGCTTGATGACGAGGCCGAAAAACAAGAGTTTTTGGCAACTTTGGGCTTAAAAGAAACCGGACTTTCAAAAATTATCAAAGCCGGATATGAGCTTTTGGGCTTGCAGACCTATTTTACCGCCGGCCCCAAAGAGGTTAGAGCTTGGACTTTTATCAAAGGTTCCAAAGCGCCGGTTTGTGCCGGAATTATCCACTCGGATTTTGAGCGCGGTTTTATCAGGGCCGAGACCATAGCCTATGATGATTTTGTCAGACTTGGTGGTGAGCTAGCCTGCAAAGAGGCCGGTAAAATGCGCTCAGAAGGAAAAGAGTATATAGTGCAAGATGGTGATTTGTTAAACTTTTTATTCAATGTTTAGCGGATTACTACTTGTATATTTACTTCTTGTGTACCTTGATTGTTGTACACGTCGTCGTAAACATACGGCGTATTAATCTCGCTAAAAAATAGCTGCTTGTTTTTGAGAGGATATAAAAATGCGTTTGGCTTTGTTTCAACCCGATATTCCACAAAACACCGGCACATTGCTCAGATTGGGGGCGTGTTTGGATTTGGCAATAGATATTATTGAGCCTTGCGGTTTTATTTTTAATGAAAAGGCGATGCGCCGCGCCGGGATGGATTATTTGGAGATGAGCAATTGTCGTCGGCATGACAGCTGGCAGGCTTTTTTACGCTATCGGGCGGAACACGGCGAAGAATACGGGCGGCTTGTGTTGATGACCACCAAAGGCAGTATTCCGTATACCGAATTTGAGTTTAGGCCAAATGATATTATCCTGATGGGACGCGAATCGGCCGGTGTGCCGGAAGAAATTCATCAAACGGCGGATGCGCGCATTGTGATACCGATGAATGAAAAAGCGCGCTCCATCAATATGGCGGTTTCGGCGGCGATGGCTGTCGGCGAGGCTTTGCGGCAGACAGGACAGTTTCCGACGACATGTTAACTTTATACAAAAACGGCTTGACGTTTTGTCTAATCGTGTTATGCTTCCTTTCACTTAAAAATTATGAAAATATTATTGGGTCAGGTTTCAGGCACGCAAAGATGCTCTTTTTAGGCTCGATGTCATTAAAAAAATTTATCCTATGGCACAACAGTACAATTGGCGGAATGGTCTGTTTCCGTCGATTCATCCCAACTATTGGTTGGGCGGTGAAAAAAGCAAAATTAATAATCTTTCGTCGTCAGACGGCGTTTTTATGTCACGGGCGCAAAAGATTGAAGATGCGGAGACGCATTTTGCCCGCGCTTATGAAGCAGAAAACGGGCGTGTGCTGCCGAAAGAGGCTTGCGGGCTGGTTTGTATCCAACTCGGAATGTATCCGTTCGGACGCGAGATTTATCTCAACCCGACATTGCAGTCCAAATGCGCCAAAATGGCTATGGATATGGATCGCCCGGTTCGCAGGGAGTATGTTTTTGTTTCGCGCAGTTATTATCTGCAAGACGGAAAAATCGAACCTCTGCTTGATGCAACAGCAGTGCTTTATGCGCGGTCGTGTGCAAAGGTTGCCGTAAAACTCAGAGAAAAAATGCAGTGGAGCGTTTTTGATGATCTCGGCAATCTGCGAATTAAGACCGGCGATGATTTTTACCCGTATTGGGTTTGGCGGGTCGGCTCAGAAAGAAACAGGCAGTATCTTTTGATGAGCGTAATGAACGGCGGTGTATTTTTGTTGGACAAACTGCCGGAGCAGAAACCGTGTGAGGAAAGATTCTGGATAGGACCGATTGCTTTCCTGCACGACAATGATGCCTGGAGGCGTTGTTAGGAAGAGAATTTAACACCGGTTTGCCTTGAGAAAGGCTGCCGGTGTTCTGCTTTTTAAATATTGACTAAAGTTGAGGGTGTAAAGCATTTTCTTTTAAGATTATTTGCTAAACAGAAAATTTGATTTTTTGATATAAAAGAATGGTTTTATAATCAAATTGTTAACTTTTTTGATTTATAACTGCTTTTGCTATTGAAAATTAAATTTTTATTGCTTAAGTTAGAGATGTATTAGTTGTTTTGCAACTATAACAAATTTTAAAAACCCATATGGAGATTATAAAAATGAAAAAGCTTTTAAGTGTGTTTTGTGCCGTTTTGGCTTTGTCTGCCTGCTCTACTTTGAGCGAGAGTTCTTTGTTTGGCGGTAGCGAGTGCGAATCGAAAATGGCTCGTGATTTTATGGAAAATGCTGAGGACAGAGTTTTCTTCGCTTTTGACAGCTCCGCTATTTCTTTGGATGCTGCCGAGGTTTTGAATACTCAGGTTAAATGGTTGAAGAAACACGAAGAGATTAAAGTTGTTGTTCAAGGCTACTGCGATGAAAGAGGTACCAGAGAATACAACTTGGCTTTGGGTGAAAGACGTGCCAATGCCGTAAAACAATATTTGGTTTCTAAAGGTATTGCCGCTGACAGAATTTCCATAATCTCTTATGGTAAGGAAAGACCGGCTGTTTTGGGCAGCAACGAAGCTGCTTGGGCTCAGAACCGTCGCGCAGTTACCGTTGTTACAGGTGACTAATCTAATCTTCTAGTTGAAGAGGTTTCTACATCCTAAATCATGCCTTTGGCCTTTGGGGGCTGGGGGCATGATTTTTTTAGCTTGTGCTTTGAAAGCTTTTGTTTTAAATTGATGATTAATTGCAATTTATATAAACGGAGATGTGTGGGAATGAAAAAGACGATTTTGCTTATGTCTGGTCTGTTGTTGTTGCCGTTGGGGGAGGCAAAGGCGGTTTCGGACAATGCTTTGCAACGCCAGATTGATAATCTGAGAGAAGATTTGCAGGTGATGCAGCGTGAGATGTATCGCAGCAAAGGGGATGCGGCAACCGGTTCGGCGCAGGATGTTGTGGTTAAGCTTGGCGAAATGGATGAGAATTTGCGCGATATGGTCGGTAAAATTGATATGATAGAATATAAGATAAAGACACTGGAAGAAAAAATTGAGGTGATAAACAAAGATGTTGATGTGCGCCTAAAAATGATAGAAGGCAAGCCGATTGAGGGTAGCGGCATGGGGACAACCGCTCCGGCCAAAAAATTTGATGCTCCGGTGGCTCAAGGTGCGCCGGCGGCAGTGGTCGGCGGAGCTATTGCCAAAGGTGATGATTTGCCCCAAGTCAATACCAAAACCGCCGAGCAAATTTATCAGGAAGGGCTTGATGCCATTAATGCTGGCAAAAATGACGAGGCGGCTGACAGGTTTACCGCCGTGTTGACCAAGTTTCCGGAGCATAAACTGGCCGCCAATGCCCAATATTGGCTGGGCGAATCCTATTATGGCAAAAAAGATTATGCCAAGGCGGCGGTTGCTTTTGCCAAAGGATATGAAAAATATAAGGATGGCAACAAAGGAGCGGATAATATCCTGAAATTGGGTATGTCGATGCAAATGCTGGGCAAAAAGGATGAGGCTTGCACCGCCTTTGTCAATCTGCCCAAAGAATTTCCCAATGCTGCGGCCAACTTGAAAGACAAAGCCTCTAAAATGGCTAAAGAGCTTGAATGTAAAGAGTAGGGATGAAAGAATTTGTTGCCAAACATAATCTAAAAGGAGAAGTTGTTGCCGCCGGAGTTTCCGGCGGAGCGGACTCGCTTGCGTTGGTGTTGGGTTTGAAAGAGGCGGGGTGTATTCCGGTTGCGTTGACGGTTGATCACGGATTGCGCAAGGAATCAGCCAAAGAGGCGGCCTATGTGGCGCAAGTGATGCAAGCAAATGGGATTGAACATCATGTTTTGTGTTGGCAAGGTGATAAACCTATTACCGGGGTGGAAGAGGCCGCGCGCAAAGAGCGCTATCGGTTGATGTTTGAGTTTTGCCACCGGCGTGGTATCAAATATTTGGCAACCGGGCATCATATGCGTGATCAGGCAGAGACGTTTTTGCTTAGGCTGGCACGCGGCAGCGGAGTGTTTGGTTTGAGCGGAATTTTGCCCGTAAGCCGGCGTGAGGAGATAACCATTATCAGGCCGCAGCTTGATAAAAAGCCTGAGGAATTAAAAGATTTTTTGCGGCAAAAAAACATTAGCTGGGTCGAAGACCCAATGAATAACAGCAATGATTTTATGAGGGTGAAAGTTCGCAAATTTTTGCCCAAGCTGGCCGATATCGGGATTGATGAAAGACGCTTAGCCGAGACGGCGGTGATTTTGGCCAAAACAAGGGCTTTTGTTGAGGGCGAGGTTGAGAGCTTTATTAAAAACAATGTCAGAGATTTTGATGGGGCGGCGTTTGGTTTGTCTTTGGCCAAATTAAAAGAGCTTCATCATGAGATTGCTCTACCGCTTTTGGGAATATTGATACGCAAAATCGGCGGCGGCGATTATCGTCCCGAGGCCAAAGAAGTGGAACGGGTGTTGGCGGTGGATGATAATTTTAGAGGTTGCACTCTGGGCGGATGTGAGATATTTGTGGCGGCAAAACGTTTGTGGATTGTGCCGCAAGACAACGATAACCGCGTGATGAAAAGACAAGATTGGGACAATTTTGAAAAGCAAAATCCCAAATACCGAAATTGCGGGTTGCCCTATAAAGTAAGACGGGCGATTTATAACAAACTGAAAGAATAAGATGGCAAAGGCAAAAAAGACAAAGTCGGATTTTATATCAACCGGTTTGGTGGCACAAAACCGGCGGGCTAATTTTGACTATTTGATTGAAGAAAAATTTGTGGCCGGACTGCAGCTTGTCGGAACCGAGGTTAAATCTTTGCGCCTGGGGCATGCCAATATCAATGATGCTTTTGGGGTGGAGCATGACGGCGAGATTTTTATCTCTAATATGTTTATTGCCGAGTACAGCAACAAAGGATATTCCTCGCATGCCGAAAAGCGCGAGCGTAAATTGTTGCTAAAGAAAAAAGAAATTATTGATATCATCAATGCGCTTTCTCGCAAAGGGGCGACCTTGGTGGCTTTGCGTTTGTTCTTTGATAACCGTGGGCGCGCCAAGTTGGAAGTTGGTCTTGGGCGCGGCAAAAAGAATTATGATAAGAGGGAGGCTATTAAGAATCGCGAACTCGATAGAAAAATGCGTATAATGGGCTATTAATCGCAAAAAGGCGAGAGGATGAAAATTCACGTAACTTCTTGTACGCTAAAATTTTCATCCCTCTTTTTTTGCTTCTACTAGCCTCATTATTCGCATTTTTCTGCCAAGTTGTTCGCCGGCTAGCTTTTTTGGGGCTTTACCAAAGGCAAAAATTTTCTTGTCAAAGATTTTTATTTATTCTAATTTAGTACTTGCCAAGGCGAGTTGCCTTGGTGGTGCTTAGTAAACACCATGCAGGAAATGACTCCTCATGTGGGGGAGTGCGTGATATAAGCGTGCTTTTGCACGACGAATAAACGCAGCTGTCCTGTACAGTTTACTAGCTCCTCCGCCTTAATTTTATAAGGCGGTTTTGTTTTATAACAAAAATTAAGGAGTTAAGGACTGATGAACCTAAAACAACTTATGCGCACCCAAATTGCGCCGCAACTGATTGCCTTACGCAAAGAAAAAGGTTTGAGCATCCAAGATGTGGCCTTGCAAACACCACTATCGATGAATATGATTGCCCTGATGGAGCAAGGCAAGCCTTTGGCAGCCCGCCATTACCAACGTTTGCTCAAGTTTTATGGCAAAGAAATGGCATTTTGCTTAAAAGATATAGGGTATTAAAATAAAAATGTTTTAGTTTACAAAACTTCGCGGCGGCCAACGTGATCGGCGGCGGAAACAAGACCCTCTTCCTCCATGCGGTCGATGATGGAGGCGGCGCGGTTGTAGCCGATGCGCAAACGCCTTTGGACATAGCTGATGGAGGCTTTTTTGTCGGTTTGCACAATTTGAACCGCCTGACGATACAAATCGTCATCGCTGCCGGAGCCAAAGTCAGAATTGTCAAATACAGCACCGCCTGAAGATGACTTACTATCGCTTAACTCACCCTCGGTTACGGCATCAACATACTCAGGCAGGCGTTGCGATTTTAGAAATTCGACAATCTTTTCGACCTCGCTATCTTTGACAAACGGAGCGTGAACACGACGTGGGCGTTGGCCGGCCGGCATGTATAACATATCGCCCATGCCAAGCAATTGTTCGGCGCCTTGCTCGCCCAAAATAGTGCGGCTGTCGATTTTGGAGGTTACCTGATAGCTGATGCGGGTTGGAAAGTTGGCTTTGATGGTGCCGGTAATGACATCAACCGACGGACGCTGGGTTGACATAATCAGGTGGATGCCTGCGGCACGCGCCATTTGCGCCAGGCGTTGAATGGCCGCCTCGACATCTTTGCCGGCAACCAACATCAAATCGGCCATCTCGTCAACCACAATCACAATATAGGGCATGGGGGTTAAATCAAGCTCTTGTTCTTCGAAAATCGGTTTGCCGGTTTCCATGTCAAAGCCGGTTTGAACGGTGCGGGTCATCTTTTCGCCGGAAGAGCGCAACTCTTCCAGGCGCTGATTGTAGCCGGTGATGTTGCGGACATTGAGCTGAGCCATGGCGCGATAGCGGTCTTCCATCTCTTTGACTGCCCATTTGAGCCCGATTACCGCTTTTGAAGGGTCGGTAATAACCGGAGTGAGCAAATGCGGAATGCCGTTGTACATGGTAAATTCAAGCATTTTGGGGTCAATCATAATCAGTTTGCATTCCTCGGGGCGCATACGGTATAAAAGCGAGATAATCATTGAGTTGACACCAACCGATTTGCCCGAACCGGTGGTACCGGCAACCAAAAGGTGCGGCATTTTGGCAAGGTCGGCATAGGTGTTTTTGCCGCCGATGTCTTTGCCCAGGCTGATGGTCAGCGCCGCTTTGGCGTTTTTGAAGTCGTCACAATCCAACAAATCGCGCAGATAAACAATCTCGCGGGTGGAGTTGGGCAGTTCAATACCAATAGTGTTAGACCCTGGTACAACCGCAATACGAACCGAAACCGCACTCATTGAGCGGGCAATATCATCAGACAAGCCTATTACCCGAGCTGTCTTGGTGCCGGGTGCCGGTTCTAGTTCATAAAGGGTTACTACCGGGCCGGGACGGATTTGCACAATTTTGCCCGAGACACCGAATTCTTGCAAAACTTCTTCCAACTTGGCGGCGACTTTTTCCAACTCTTTTTGGCTTAGGTGCTGAGCGGTTTTGTCTTTGGCGGTGGAGAGTAGGGCAATATCCGGAAAAGAATAGCCGTCGTCAACTTTTGGGGCTTGCTTTTTGGCAATTTTAATGGTCTCGGCCGGTTTGGCATGGCTTGGGGTATCGTCTTTGAACTTGGGTTCACGGCGTGTGCGCGGAGCAGTGCTGCTTTTGGTGGCAGAAATTTTTGCTTTGGTACCTCCGGCGATGGTGTATACTTTTTTGCCGCTACGGCATAGCCAGAAGACGCAAGCCAAAATCATTAAAATAATTTTTTTAATCGACTTATACCAGCCGCCTAAGGTGATGCCTGCCGCATAGTTAAAAGAAATAAGCCCCAAAGCAAAAGCTAATGCGGCCAGAATCCAAGAATTGTAGGCAAAGTCGTAAATGCGTGAAAATACGGACAAGAATTGGCGCGAGAAAAATACCCCGATGTTGCCGCCGGTTTTAAAGCTGTCTATTTCGCCAAAGCAGAGGTTGATAAAAATTGATAGGGAAAAAATACCTAAAATAAAAGCAAAAATACGCCCAAAAGGATGGATAAAAGTTTTGTAACGGATAATCTCATAGCCCCAGACCAGAGGTGTGATTAAAAATAAAGGCAAAGCCAAGCCAAACCAGCTTAAAATAAAGCTTGAGGAATAGGCTCCGAAACCACCAAGCAAATTGTGTAAAGGTGAGGAATTGGCAAGATTGTATCCGGTGTCGGCAGAGTTGTAAGATAAACAGCTGACGATGAGTGAAAGAGTGAATAAAACAAGCAAAAGCCCTAAGCCTATAACCATGAGGCGGGCAAGGATTGATTTTTCTTTTTTGCGTTTGGCCATTTCTTTTTCCTGTTTTTAGCTAAAAAAAACTTATTTTGGCGCTATTATAAAGCGCAAATTATCAATAATCTCTTAATGTTTTTATTTTTTATAACTAAAGCAAAAAGCTTGACTTTGGGTGGGCTTTATTTCAAAATTTAGCCAGTTGTAAAAATTTTTTGAGAAGGGGAAAAAGATGTTCAGATTAGACGGTAAAGTTGCTTTAATTACCGGTGCGGCCGGCGGACTTGGGGATAAAATTGCGCGGACGCTTCATGCTCAGGGGGCTAAATTGGCGCTGACCGATATGCGCGCCGAGCCAATGGAAAAACTAAAGGCCGAGTTGGGCAAAGATGTTGAAGTGTTTGTTGCCAATTTGTCTGATGCTGAGGCTATCAAAAATTTGGTTGCCGAGGTTGAGGCTAAGTTTGGGCAGATTGATATTTTGGTTAATAATGCCGGTCTGACACGTGATAATTTGTTTATGCGCATGAGTGATGATGAGTGGCAGCTGGTGTTGGATGTTAATTTATCTGCCGGATTTAAGCTGGCTAGAGGCGTTATCAGAGGTATGATGAAAAGAAGAGCCGGTCGTATTATTGGTATCGCCTCGGTTGTAGGTGTTACGGGTAATGCAGGTCAGGCTAACTATGCCGCATCTAAAGGCGGTATGATTGCCATGAATAAGTGTTTGGCTCAGGAAGTGGCCTCGCGCGGTATTACGGTTAACTCTATTGCTCCGGGATTTATCAGAACTCCGATGACCGATGTTTTGCCTGAAGATGTTAAAAAAGCTTTGTTGGCTAAAATTCCTGAAGGCAAACTCGGCGAGGCTCAGGATATTGCTAATGTGGTTGCCTTTTTGGCATCGGATGAGGCGCAATATATCACCGGACAGACAATTAATATCAATGGTGGTATGGCCATGATTTAGCCTTTTGTGGCTTTAGGTAAAAAACCCGGCGTTGAGCCGGGTTTTTTATGATTATTTCAAATCTTGGGCGACATGAGGATGTTGCAAAAGTTTTTCAATCTTGTCTACTTCTTCAAAAGATTTGTCAACGCGGAAATTTATCTCCGGGACATAGCGAAGTGAGGTTTGGGCCGCAACTTGTTTGCGGAAAAAGTTGGCCGCCAGCTGAAGCCCCCCCAAAACCTCTTGCAATAAATCGTTGTTGGAGGCTATAAACCAAACCGTGCAATATTTGAGGTCTGGCGAAACACTTACTTTGGTGATGGTTACAAGAGTGTCTATCCCTTCCAAATTATGAACCTCGCCGCGGTCAATAAAGCGAGCAATAATCTTTTTTATCTCTTGCGCAACACGGAGCTGTCTTTGCGAAGGTTCTTTTTCGGCCATTTTGTTTCTCCTTAAAAACTTATCTGTTTTTAGGTATAAAGGTAAATATCGTCTTTGGCAAGAGGTTTTGCTTTAGGATTGACTTAAATGACACTTTGCCTTATTAAAAAAGATAAAGAAAAGGAAAAGTTTGATGCGGCACAAAAAAGGCAATGATATTAATGGTTGGTTGGTGATTGATAAGCAGGTGGGTATGGGCTCAACCACAGTGGTTAATATGACCAGACATTTGTTTGAGGCTAAGAAAAACGGCCATACCGGAACGTTGGATCCTTTTGCCAGCGGAGTGTTGCCGATTGCGTTTGGCGAGGCGTGCAAGCTTATTCCTTATGTGACGGACGGTGACAAAGAATATGAGTTTGTCTTAAAATTCGGGGCCGAAACCGATACCCTTGATTTGACCGGAAAGATTGTGTCTCAAGGGGTAAAAATCCCGACCGATGATGAAATAAAAGCCGTGTTGCCTTTGTTCTTGGGCGAGATAGAGCAAATACCGCCCAAATTTTCGGCCATTAAAATCAACGGCGAGCGAGCCTATGATTTGGCGCGCGAGGGTAAAGATGTTGAAATGCCGAAACGAATCGTCACAATTTATAAACTTGAGTTTTTGGGCAGGATAGGCGAATCGGAGGCAAAATTTAGGGTCGTTTGCTCAAAAGGAACTTATGTCAGGACGTTGGGTGCCGATTTGGCTAAAAAGCTTGGCTCTAAAGGCTATTTGACGGAATTAAGACGGACAAAATGCGGCAAATTTGGAATAGATGATACGATTTTGCTGGAAAATTTAAAAAATATGGAGTATGTTCAAGAACGCAAAAAATTTTTGCGCCCCCTGTTGACATGTCTGTGCGACATCACGGTCATTGCCGTAAGGGAGGAAGATGCTGCCAAGCTAAGGCAAGGGCAGGCGGTTTCACCCAAACATTATGAGGTTGAAAACATAATCGGAGGTGAGGCGGCAGCTGTTTTGGGCGATGAGTTGGTGGCAATTGTCAGGGTTGAGAAAACAAGAATTTCGCCAATCCGTGTGTTTAATAACTAGAAAATGAGGAAAATAACGATGTCGATTTCTAATGAAAAAAAACAAGAATTAGTTAAGGCTTATGCTCTTAATCCCAATGATACAGGTTCGCCGGAAGTGCAAATTGCCATTTGGACGGCCGAGATTAACAACTTGATTGAGCATTTTAAGATTCATGCCAAAGATAATCACTCGCGCTTGGGATTGATGAAAAAAGTTGCCCGTCGTCGCCACTTGTTGGATTATCTCAAGGCTAAAGACGAAAGCAGATATCAGAATATTATCTCTAAACTCAATATCAGAAGATAATATGATGAATTTTTGAGGAGAGCGGGGCTTAAAACAAGCTCCGCAATCTGTATAAGATTTTGCTCTTTTTTTAGGAGTGAAAGATAAAAAATCCTGCATGGGGCAGGTAGAGGTTATATGGATAATGAAAGGTAAAGATATATGATCGAATTTAATCAGGTCCGCAAGGAGATGGAATGGGGCGGACGTAAATTAGTTTTGGAAACAGGAAAAATTTCACGGCAGGCCGCCGGTTCGGTGGTAGTTACTTATGGACAAACAGTGGTTCACGGAACGGTTTGTGCCGCAAAAGAGGTAAATGCTGATCAAGATTTTTTTCCTTTGACAGTTAACTATCAAGAAAAATATTATGCAACCGGTAAGGTGCCGGGCGGTTTTATGAAAAGAGAGGGAAAGCCCTCGGAACGCGAAGTTTTGATCTCGCGCTTGATTGACAGACCGATACGCCCGTTGTTTCCGGATGCTTTTAAAAACGAAGTGCAGGTTGTTTGCACCGTGTTGGCTCATGATAAAGAAACAGATTCAGATGTTGTGGCTATGATTGCGGCATCGGCGGCTTTGGCGGTTTCGGGTATTCCGTTCTTGGGGCCAATCGGGGCGGCCAAAATCGGCTATAAAGACGGTCAATATATTTTGAACCCGACAATCGAACAACAAAAAACATCGGATTTGGAATTGGCGGTGGCCGGTACCAAAGAGGGTGTGTTGATGGTGGAATCCGAGGCCAACGAGCTGTCTGAGGAAGTTATGTTGGGCGCGGTTATGTTTGGGTTTGAGAACTTCCAGCCGGTTATTGATTTGATTAATGAACTGAAAAAAGAAGCCGGCAAAGAGCCTTGGGAAATGCCTGTATTTCCGCCGGAGTTTGATGCTTTGTATGCAAGAGTTGAGAAAGATTTTGAGGCCAAATATGCAAAAGCTTTTGAAGAAACCGACAAATTAACCCGCGGCACTTTGGTGGGACAGGTTTCGGAAGAAGTTAAGGCTACCATTGATCCGGAAAACGAGATTGAAAATCGGTATGTCAATGATGTAATCGAAAAATTGATGCACAAAGTTGTTAGAGAAAAGGTTTTGACAACCGGACATCGTATTGACGGGCGTGATACCAAAACGGTTCGTCCGATACAATGCGAGGTTGACGTTTTGCCGACAACTCATGGTTCGGCCTTGTTTACCAGAGGCGAAACGCAGGCTTTGGTGGTTACCACTTTGGGAACCGGCGAAGATGCGCAGATTATTGATGGTTTGTTTGATGAGGCAAAAGAAGACTTTATGCTGAACTACAACTTCCCGCCGTATTCGGTTGGCGAATGTGGTCGTTTGGGCTCGCCGGGACGCCGCGAAATTGGTCATGGCAAATTGGCTTGGCGTGCAATTCATCCGATGATGCCAAAAGATAAAGACGCGTTTCCTTATACCATCCGTGTGGTATCGGAGATTATGGAATCTAACGGTTCGTCGTCGATGGCGACGGTTTGCGGTACTACCATGTCGTTGATGGCAGCCGGTGTGCCGATGCGTAAACCTGTAGCTGGTATTGCCATGGGTTTGATTAAGGAAGATGACGGCAGAGTTGCCATTTTGACCGATATTTTGGGTGATGAAGACCACCTGGGCGATATGGATTTTAAGGTTGCCGGTACCAAAGACGGGGTTACCGCTTTGCAGATGGATATTAAAATTACGTCCATCACCAAAGAAATTATGCAAAAGGCCTTAATCCAAGCGCACGAGGGACGTATCCACATCTTGGGCGAGATGGCCAAGGCCATAGCTGAGCCGAGACCGCATGTATCGGACAGAGCGCCGCGTATCGTTGCGATTAAGATTCCGGTTGATAAGATTCGTGAAGTTATCGGTACGGGCGGCAAGGTTATTCGCGAGATTGTGGAAACGACACATACCAAGATTGATATTACCGATGACGGCATAGTTAGAATTGCCTCGATGAAAAAAGAGGACGGCGATGCCGCTCTGGAATGGATTATGGGTATTGTGGCCGAGCCGGAGATGGGCAAAATCTATCACGGTACTATTACCAAAATCATGGATTTTGGCGCATTTGTAAGGTTCCTTGGCACGACCGAGGGCTTGGTTCATATCTCTGAGGTCAAGAACGAGAGGATTGCCTCGGTTTCGGACTTCTATAAAGAGGGTGATAAGATTTGGGTTAAATGCTTGGGCGCGGACAACCGCGGCAAGATTAAACTCTCGGCCAAGAGAGTTAACCAAGAAACCGGTGAAGATTTGGAAAAATAAAAGTTTTTTTCAAATAATGAAAATCCCCTGTTGGTTTTGACAGGGGATTTTGGGGTTGATGTAGTTAATACAGAAAGGCTCCTCTCTTGCGAGGGGAGCCTTTGAAAATAAGGCGACCTAATTAATCTTTTTTATCCGGATCAGGTGCAGGTGCAGGTTCAGGTGCAGGTGCTACGTCTTTTCCATCGCCTTCGGTCTGATAATAGTTTCCGTCGGGGTCTTGATAATAACCTCTTCCCATAATAATCTTTTCCCAAGTTTTGGATAAAGGTATTGGGCGCTTCCTTTGAGCTTACCTTGTATGTAATAATTATAGATTTCCTGTAATAATTTTTAGGTAATATATTGTTGATATGGCAGAATATAATATTTTTTTGAATTTTGTCAATTTTTTTATTTAGTTTATTTCTTTATGATTGTTCTTAAATTAAATAATAATATGGACGTTATTTGAATAAATAAAAAAGGATTCTTTTTATAAAAAGAATCCTTAAATAGGTTTATCCTAATAGTCTACATCAGGAGTAGGTTCAGGATCGGGTTCATAAATTTCCCCAGGTTCAGGCGAGTACTCTCGTTCATCAATATTAGGAGAGTCTTCTTTAGGATCATGATCATTGTAGAATGTGTTGCACATAATAGTCATTCCCCAAATTTTGGACAAAGGTATTGGGCGCTTCCTTTGAGCTTACCTTGTATGTAATGGTATAAATTTATAATTTGTATGTAATATGTTATTTGTGAAAAAGGTTATAATATTTTTTATATTTTGTAAACTGTTTTGGTGATTTGCAGAATATCTTTGTGACAAGTCTAAGGTTTATTTTGAGGTAACAAAAAAGGGAAGATATTTAATCTTCCCTTGCTTTTATATTACATCAGGCTTGGTGCGGCGTCTTGCTATCGGGTCAAGAATGCGTTTGCGCAGCCGCAAAGTCTTGGGGGTTACCTCCAACAATTCATCATCTTGAATATATGACAGGCCTTGCTCAAGGCTCATTTTGCGCGGCGGAATTAAATCTATGGCCTCGTCCTTGCCGGCGGCTCTGATGTTGGTTAGCTGTTTGGCCTTGCAGGGGTTAACCTCCAAGTCGTTGGGTTTGGTATGCTCGCCAATAATCATGCCGGTATAAACCGGAACACCCGGATCAATAAACATCGGGCCGCGCTCTTGCAATTTCCACAGAGAATAGGCAATGGCCGTGCCGGTCTCGGATGATATCAGAACACCGGTGCGGCGGCTTTCAATCTCGCCCTTATAAGGCTCATAGGCTTTGAACAGGCGGTTCATGACGCCGGTGCCGCGAGTGTCGGTCAAAAACTCGGAATGATAGCCGATAAGTCCGCGTGAAGGAGCATTAAATATTAAGCGACATTTGTTGCCGGCTTGGGATGGTATCATCTCGACCAATTCGGCTCTGCGGCGGCCCAATTTTTCGACAACCGCACCGGAAAATTCGTCATCGACATCGACAACAACCTCTTCTATCGGCTCTAGAAGTTGGCCGTTGGCATCTTTTTTCATCAAAACCCGAGGACGCGAAATCGACAACTCAAAGCCCTCGCGGCGCATGGTCTCTATCAAAACACCAAGTTGCAACTCGCCGCGGCCGGCAACCTCAAAAGAATCGGTTGAATCGGTGCGTGAAATCCTTAAGGCAATGTTGCCTTCGGCCTCTTTGCATAGTCTGTCCCAAATCATGCGTGAGGTAACCTTATCGCCCTCGCGGCCGGATAGAGGCGAATCATTAATTGAAAAGGTCATGGCCAAGGTTGGCGGATCTATCGGTTGAGCATGAATGGCCTCATTTACCTCAAAAGCACAAATGGTATCTGCCACGGTGCCTTTGACTACACCGGCAACAGCAATAATATCGCCAGCATGAGCCTCTTGCAGACTGTCACGGCTGAGACCTCTGTAGGCCAAAATTTTACTGATGCGTACTCTTTCTATCTCTTTGCTGTCGCCGTTTAATACCTTAACCGTATCGTTAACATGCAAAGTGCCTGACTGAACTTTGCCGGTTAGCAAACGACCAATAAATTTATCTGCCTCAAGAGTGGTTGCCAGCATAGAAAAAGGAGCATCAGGTTGGCAGTTGGGCTCTGGTACATAAGAGCAAATCATCTCAAATAAAGGGGTCAAATCTTTCTTTTCGTCTGTCAACTCTTTGACCGCCCAGCCGTTGCGCCCGGAGGCATAAAGAATAGGAAAATCAAGCTGCTTGTCGTTGGCGTCCAAACTTACAAACAAATCAAAAACCTCGTTTAAGACCTCATCACAACGGGCATCGGGTTTGTCGGCTTTGTTGATGACCACGATTGGGCAGAGGCCTAATTTTAAGGCTTTGCCTAATACAAATTTGGTTTGCGGCATGGGGCCTTCGGAAGAATCTACTAACAAGACAACGCCGTCAACCATGGATAAAATACGCTCTACCTCGCCGCCGAAATCAGCGTGGCCGGGAGTGTCAACAATGTTGATATGGGTACCCTTCCAGTTAACGGAAGTGCATTTGGATAAAATGGTAATGCCTCTTTCGCGCTCTAGCTCGTTGCTGTCCATAACGCAAGTGGCAACTTGCTGGTTTTCTCTAAAGGTGCCGCTTTGCTTTAACAGACCGTCAACCATGGTGGTTTTGCCATGGTCAACGTGAGCAATAATGGCAATATTTCTCATGTTCATTTTTTTTATTCCTGCAATTTTATTTATTTTTTTGTTTTTTATAAATTCGCTTCACAATACACTTTTGAAATTAAATTTCAATACCTTAAGCAAAAATTTTTAAGCCCTTTTGCCATAAGAGATTAGCTTGTTTCTGACCAAACCGCGCAAAGCAACCTCAGGTCTGGCGCCATAGTGCGAGATAACCTCGGCCGCGGCAATTGAGCCAATAATGGCACAAGTGCCAAGGGAGCGACCTTGAGTCAAACCGTACAAAAATCCGGCGGCAAACAAATCGCCGGCGCCGGTGGTGTCAACCACGTTGTCAACCTTTTCGGCCTCAACAAAGGTTTTGGTGCGGCCGTTGACAATAACAGAGCCTTTTTCCCCGCGGGTGATGGCAGCAATTTCTACCTCGGGCTTAATCAAGTCGAGGCATTTGTAAAAATCTTCGCCCTTGAACAAGGCGCATAGCTCGGCATCATTGGCAAACAAAATATCAACATTGTCTTTAATAAACTGCAAAATTATGTCTTCTTTGCCATTAACACAGCTTATGTCTGATAAAGAAAAAGCCACCTGACGATTGTAATCATGAGCTATTTGGGCGGCCTTTTGGCAAATCTCAAGTCCGTGTTCATAATCAAGCAAATAACCCTCGAGATAAGTGATGCGGCTGGCTTTGATAACATTTTCGTCAATATCGTCAGCGCTTAAATGAGTGTTGGCGCCAAGATAGGTAAACATTGAACGCATGGCATCAGGCGTTACCAACACAATAGAACGGCCGGTAACCGGTCCTTCGTTTAGCGGGGGAGTGAAAAAATCAACCCCTGCGGCGCCGATATCGCGGGTAAACTCTTGGCCCAGTTCATCATCATGGACTTTGCCGATAAATGCCGGGGCACCACCAAGAGAGGCAAGCCCTGCCACCGTGTTGGCCGCCGAGCCGCCGGGGACTTCGCGCTCGGGCACAATATCGGCATAGATCTTGCCGGCATCTTGGGCATTGAGAAGCGTCATGCAGCTTTTGGGGAGGTTGCGCTCGGTTAAAAATCTATCGCCAACCTTGGCCAAAACATCAATAATGGCATTGCCGATACCTACAACATCATAGTAAGTTACATTTTCGCTTCTTTGTATCATCGTGATTTCCCCTTTTTTTACTCAAAAAACTCCTCTTTTGTTGTAAAAGAGGAGTCAGTTATTGCAAAACTCAAGCAAAAATCTTAGTCATTGGCATTGGGAAGATTTTTTGCATTATCCTGAGCATATTTAATCCATTTTTCATCTGCTTCGTCTTCAGATGTAATGGCTTCTTGCGGGCATTCAGAAATGCAAACACCGCAATCAATGCATGTGTCAGGATCAATAACCAACATATTTTCAGCCTCGTGAAATGCGTCAACCGGGCATACTTCTGCACAAGATTTGCATTTTACACAAGCGTCATTTACAACAGATACCATTTTAAATTAACTCCAATAGTTATTCAAAAAAAACAAAATTAATTTATACTTTTTGAAAAATAAATCAAGTATAATCTTGCATGCACCAAAAAAAATTACTAACTAAGTAGGTAAACGGTTATGTTTTTTTAGGAGAAATAAATAATGGCAGATAAAATAGCCTTTCAGGCCGATGTCAGCAAAATGCTTGATATTGTTATTAACTCACTCTATTCGGAAAAACAAATATTCTTGCGCGAGCTTATATCCAATGCATCCGATGCTTGCGATAAGTTGAAATATTTGGCGCTTACCCATCCGGATATCGCTAAAGCATCGGGCGCTTTTAAGATTGTTTTGAAGCCGGATGAAAAAGAGCTTACCTTGAGCGTATCCGACAACGGTATTGGTATGAACAAAGAAGATTTGATTGCTCATCTTGGCACGATTGCCAAATCGGGTACGGCGGAATTTGTTAAAAACGCCTCTGACAACGGCTCGGTTTGTGAGCTTATCGGGCAGTTCGGCGTCGGTTTTTACTCGGCCTTTATGGTGGCAGATAAGGTCGAAATTATTACTCGCAAAGCCGGAGAGGACAAAGCTTGGAAATGGAGCTCCAACGGAATTGACGGTTTTGAGATTGTGGAGGCCAAAAAAGACACAAACGGTACCGATATCAAACTCTTTTTGAAAAAAGACGAGAAAAATTATGTTGATACCATCTATTTGCGCCAGATTGTGCGTACCTACTCGGATCATATTGCCTATCCGATTGTTTTGGATTTGGGCAAGGCAGGCGAAGAAACCATCAACACCGGATCGGCGCTGTGGACCCGCAACAAGGCAGAGATTACCGAAGATCAATATAAAGAATTTTATCATCATATCTCGCATAATTTTGATGATCCGTGGCTGACGCTGCATTTTAAGGCCGAGGGCAATATTGAATATACCGGGTTGTTGTTTATTCCCTCAAACGCACCGTATGATTTGTTTCAGCCGGATAAAAAGAACTCGCTTAAACTTTATATCAACAAGGTGTTTATCTCGGATAAGTTGGAAGAGCTGATGCCTAATTATCTGCGCTTTGTCAAAGGAATTATCGACAGCGCCGATTTGCCGCTTAATATCTCGCGCGAGATGCTGCAACACTCGGCTTTGATTGAAAAAATTAAAGCAGGAACTATTAGCCGATTGCTCAAAGAACTGCAGAAAAGAGCCAAAAACTATGACGATTATATCAAGTTTTGGAATAATTTCGGCATTGTGTTAAAAGAAGGTATTTATGAAGATTTTAAGAATCGGGAAGAAATTGCCGCAATATCTTATTTCCACACCACGCAAGACGAAAACAAGCTGACTACTTTGGATGAGTATATCAGCCGATGTGACAAAGAACAAAAAAGTATTTATTATATCACCGGCGATGATATTAAGATTATGCGCAACAATCCGCAGCTGGAGGCATTTAAGCAAAAAGGATGGGAGGTCTTGCTGCTTTGCGATCCGATTGATGAGTTTTGGCCGCAGGTTTTGCCAAATTATAAAGGGTATGCGGTTAAACATATTTCGCAGGCCGATGCCGATATGAGCTGGAAAAGAGAAGAGAAAAAAGCTGATGAGGGGGCTTTGGGCAAGCTTTGTGAATTTATGCAAAAGCTTTTGTCTGCCGAAGTGGGCAAGGTAACCCCAACCGAAAAGTTGACCACATCGCCGGTGAGCTTGACGGTTGAGGGCGGGCAGATGAGCTTGCACCTGGAGCGTTTGATGCGAAACCACCAACAGCAAACCGCTTTTGCCTCAACTCGTATTTTGGAGCTTAACCCATACCATCCGCTGATTATAAAACTGGCAGATATGGTAATGGAGGATAAAAACAAAGCAAAAGTTGAAGAAATAGCCAAGATATTGCTTGATCAGGCCAAAGTAGCCGAGGGCGAGGCGATAAGCGATCCGTCGTTTTATGCCGAAAAAATAAGCCAATATATCCTGAAAGATATTACGGCGGCATAATTTAATTAAATCAGTAAAATGAAAATCCCCTGTTTTCAAACAAGCAGGGGATTAATCTTTTAGCGGCCATCGCGTCCGCGAGAGGAGAGTATTTTGGGTTTTTCTTTGTCTTGAGGGGAATTAAGCATACCGGAAATTACCTTCCACACACCGCTTAGGAATCGATTGTTTACCAATAACATAGTTTGCAAATTATCATGAATCTTGTTGGCTAAAATGCCGGTTAGCTCGCGGTAGGAGCCACTGACAAGCAAAGAATAACCTTTGACAATGTTTTTCTTCAGTTTAACACCCTTTTCTTGCATAAAGTTCATTTGTAACTGACGGCGCTTTGCAACCTCAACCGCTTCTTCCTTAATCTCGCCGATTACTTCTTCCAAGGCTTCGCGCTCTTCTTTGGTTAGGGTAACTCCTTTGGGCAGAGTTAGGGTGTTGGTGGCTGCATCCCACATAAATGTTTTGGCCTTTTTTAGAAGCCAGCCGTGGATGCCGCCCGCCTCTTTGATAAGAGGTTTGTCGGATTTTTCTTTTTTATCTTCTTGAGCTGAAGCCATATCTTATATCTCCAATAATCGGCAATTGTAAAATTTTGTCTATTATTTCCACCCTTTTGTTTTTTGTCAACCCCAAAAAGGCTGGAATCTGAGCAAAAAATCGGTAACAACTGCGTTTTTGTTGTTTTATTATGTAAAATATAAGCTATAATCCCTTAACATCAGATTAATATTGGAAATAAAAACGGATAAAAATGAATCTATTTAGGTCTATTGCCACATTCGGCGGTTTTACGTTGTTGTCTCGAATCACCGGCTTTTTCAGAGATATGGTGCTGGCTAATTATTTGGGAGCGGGCATGATTGCCGATGCTTTCTTTGTGGCGTTTAAGTTGCCAAATTTGTTCCGCTCGTTGTTTGCCGAGGGGGCTTTTACAACAGCTTTTGTGCCGATGGTGTCGCAAAAGTTGGTGGCAGAAGACAAAAAAAGTGCAATTTTGTTTGCCTCAAAAGCTATATCGTTGCTAGCTTTTGTCCTGATGTTGTTTGTTTTGATCGTTGAATTTTTGATGCCTTGGGTGGTGGCGGTATTGGCGCCGGGGTTTGTCGGTGATGCGGGCAAAATAGAATTGGCAACTGAGCTTTCACGCATTACTTTTCCTTTTTTGCTGTTTATATCTATTGTATCGTTTCAGTCGGGAATCCTTAACTCGCTTAATAAATTTGCCGCACCGGCGGCGGCTCCGGTTATTTTGAATTTGATGATGGTGGTGGCTGCTGTTGCTTTTGTGCCTTTTGGCCCGACGGCAGCGCATGGAATCGCTTTTGGTATAACCTTGGCCGGGTTTTTGGAAATTTTGTGGTTGATGTTCTTTTTGCATCGGCAAGGTGTTTATATTAGCCCTAAAACAAATATAGCGGCAATTGCCAAAGACCCCGAAATTAAAACTTTGTTTAAAAGAATTGCTCCGGGGGTTTTGGGCGCCGGAGTATACCAAATAAATATGGTGGTGGATACAATCTTGGTATCATTGGTTGGCACGGGAGCAATATCCTGGCTGTATTACGCCAACCGGTTGCAGCAATTGCCGCTTGGTGTGGTGGGCGCTGCAATAGGTGTGGCTGTGCTACCAATATTGTCGAAATATATTAAAACCGGTGAAAGTGAAAAAGCCAAAAATGTGCAGTCAAAGGCTGTGGAATACGGAGCTTTGTTATCAATTCCGGCGGCGGTGGCTTTAATTATTTTGGCCGAGCCGATTATCAATATATTGTTCCAGCACGGTAAATTCGGAATAAATGAAACAGTAATGACTACTAAGGCTGTAGTTGCTTATGCTGTTGGCTTGCCGGCGTATGTCCTGGTTAAGGCTTTGGCGCCGAATTTCTTTGCCAGAGGAGATACCAGAACTCCGGTTAAATACAGTATTGTGGTTTTGGGGGCTAATTTGGTGTTTTCGGTGATGCTTATGATTCCATTCGGTCATGTGGGGATTGCCTCGGCGACAACCATTGCCGCTTTTGTTTCGCTTTGGCAATATTGCAGAGGATTGAAGAAAAGAGGCTTTTGGATGTGGTCTAAGGAACTGATGATAAAACTTATGAAAATAAGCGGATGCTCAATTGTGATGGCCTTAGTTTTGGAGCTTGCAACGTGGGGATTGGATGCTTATTTCGGTAATTGGCTGCATTTGTCAATTTGGCCAAAGTTAGCGTTGTTTGGTTGTATTTGCGGATTGGGGTTGATTGCTTTTGGTTTGTGCGCTAAAATCAGCGGACTGTTGGATGTGAGCGAAATACTCAGCCATTTGCATAGAAAAGGAGTTGCTAATGAATAGGCAAAAGGTGCTGGACTATTATAAAAAAATAAAGCTGCTTTTGGAAAAAAGCGTAAGAAAAGCTTTGGAATATGTTAAATCCGTTGTGGCAGTGATTAAAGACAAGATAACATCTTGGTGGCAGATAATATTTGGGGTTTTGTTTGTTGTTGTCTTTTTGTATTATCCTATCGGAGGGTGGTTGATTAATAGTATTGACACCTCGTCTAGCTATAAGCCTGAGAGCAATAACGGAAATTTGGCAACAATTGATATGATTAGCCATTTGGTTAATCGTGAAGTGCATGATAAAATTTGGACGCCTAATCTGCCGTTTGTTTTCCCTAGCTATTTTTTGGATAATATGCCAAATTTTCAGCTTGGTTTGATGACTGCAGTGGGAAATGCCGCCGCAGGACTTGAAAAACTAAAACTGCAAACCGTTTCGGATACGGCAAAGCTTGAAATGAAGGAAGCTTCAGAGTTGTTGCAATATCCGGGAGATGTGTGGCTGTTTTCTAAACAAAATAAACTTTTGCCTGCTCCGTCATCAGGTACGCAATATAAAAAAGGTCGCAAAAAATTAAATAATTTTAATAATGAAATGGCTTTGGGAAAAGTGGTGATTGCTCGCGATGCTTCTAATTTGCTTGGAGTTTTACGTGGTATTAGAAGAGATATGTCCAGACAAATTGCTAAAACAGAGGGTTATATAAGAGAAAATCAGAAAAATACATTTGATTTTGGGGCTGATGATGTGTTCTATTTCTCTCAGGGAAAGTTTTATGCTTATGCCCAGATATTGAAAGCGCTGGGCGGCGATTTTAAAAATGTGTTGGTTAAATATGACGTTTATCAACAATGGACGACAATGATTAAATCTTTGGACGAGGCTTCGGATCTAAATCCTTCGATGGTGCGAAATGCCAAAATAAACTCGTCTTGGGCGCCAAATCATTTGCTGGCGATTAATTATTTTGCCGCAAGAGCAATTAATCGGCTGGACAATATAATCGCCAGGCTTAGACAATCGGAAGTGGAGGTAAAATGATTATTGAAATTCAGGAAACTCCGGACGCTAATGTGGTTAATTTTTTCCCGCAGGAGGCGTTGCTTAGAGAAGGACGGGCAGAGTTTGTAGATGCTAAATCCATACGTAAATCGCCGCTGGCTGAGAAAATTTTTGATTTGGGAGGTGTCGTTTCACTGTTTATTACGGCAGAGATGGTGTCGGTAACCAAAGATGAGGAGGCTTCGTGGGATAGCTTGAAACCTTTGATTATGGCTGAAATTATGGACTATATGGCGTTGGGTGAAGAGGTCGCAGCAAAAGAAGATGAAGATAAACAGGAAGATGTCGCGGGTAAGGTTGTGGCGTTGTTAAATGCAAGAATTCGTCCGGCAGTTAAAAAAGACGGCGGCGATATTAAGTTTGTCAGCGTTGAAGACGGTGTGGTTTGGGTTGAAATGCAAGGTGCTTGCAAAGGATGTCCTTATGCCTTGCGGACGCTGAAAGACGGAGTGGAACGGATTTTGAAAACCTATATTCCCGAAGTGAGAGAGGTGAGAAATATTGAGGAAACGACTGATTAACAGGCTATGGCTTGCCCTTGTGTTGTTGTCGCTGATCGTGCTTGAAGCCAAGGCTGAGGAAGTTTGGCTTGAGAATATTCCGGTGGAAGAATTACAACAACTATATCAAGATATTGGTTATGAAGGAGAAAAAGGGTATTTGATGCTACCTTCTTATAAATATCCGGCAATATTTTTGAAAAATTTTCCGGAAGGATATGATAAAATTACGGATGAAAAATTACGTAATGCCTTGTTTATTAAAATATTGGCACCACTGACACTAAAACTTAATGAGGAATTGCTTAATGAACGGAGAGAAGTGGCAGAAGTTGAGGCAAGATTTAAAGAAAAAGATGGCTTAAGCAAGCAGGATGTGGCGTTGTTGGAAAAAAAAGCAGAGAAATATGATGTTTTTACCAGACTTAAAGGACAAGAACGATATAGCTATATTTTGGCGGAGCTTTTGGTAAGAATCGACAGGGTGCCTCCGTCTATAATGATAACTGCAGCGGCAATGGAAACAAACTGGGGAACGTCCAGAATTGTAAGAGAAGCTAATTCTTTATATAAAACTTTGGTGTGGCATACAAAAGAAGGACTAAAGCCAATTGGTGAAACGGAAGACGATTCTTACAGAATTAAGATATATCCGAATGTTTATGCCTCAATGCAAGAGTTTGCTTTGAAAATAAATTCGCATAAGGCATTTGATACCATGCGCAACCTTAGAAGAGAAAGGCGTGAACGAACCAGTAATTTGTCGGGAATGTTTTTGGCTCCCTATACCTATGGTAGTTCGGGTTTGAAGAATTATGCCGGTATTTTTGACTATACAATGGCTTATTATGAATTGACAGTTATTGATAAATCATCCCTTGATTTAAATATGATTTTGGGTAATGATTTGAAAAGATTTGAAAAATATGTAACAAAAATGTAATTAGTAATTGCTTCTTTTTTGTTATATTATAAAATTAGAAACAGGCTGGAAGATGTTTTTTAGGAGCCTTGAGATGAGCGAAAATAGTTTGAATAGACAAGATGCGCTTGATTTGGCTAAAAATGCCACGACTGAAAATAAGTCAATAGTGGCAAGAAAGATTAGTGCTCATTACCAAGAAGGTGCTTTTAGCCCACAGGCCGTTAAGTTGGCTGAAGATATTTTCCGGATTATGATACGTGATACCGAGATTAAGGTGCGTGAAGTGTTGTCAGACAGCCTTAAGCATTGTTCTGATTTGCCGAAAGATGTGGTTAGTGCAATTATCAATGATAAAGACAGTGTGGCGGTGCCGTTTTTGCAATATTATACATCTCTTACTAATGAGGATATGATTAAAATTCTTAATATGCCAGGAATTAATAAACAAAAGGCTATTGCTAAAAGAGAGGGTTTGTCAGCGGAGGTATCGCAATATATTGCCGAAAAATGCTCTGATGAGGTGGTTGGTGAATTGATATCCAATGAAAAAGCAGATATAAGAGAAAAGGCCTTTGATACTATTGTGGCTAAATATTCGGAAAATGATGATATAAAGCAAAGATTGGTGCATCGTTCCGAGTTGCCGGTTTCGGTTATTGAGAAAATAGTTGATAAATTGTCGTATCGCTTGAAAAATTATTTGATGCTCAATCATAATCTGCCTAAAGATTTGGCTACTAATTTGGTTGATGAAGTTAAGGAAAAAATTACTTTAAGCATTTCGGAGGAATATTCTTCCGATAATCAGATTGAAGAATTGGTACATCAGCTTTATAAAGCAAACCGCTTAACCCCAGGCTTGGTGGTGCGATCTATTTGTTTGGGCGATTTAAAGTTTTTTGAATATGCTATTGTTTATTTGTCAGAAACTCCGATTGCTGAGGTTAGAAAAATTTTGTTTAATAGCCAAGCCGATTTTATGATACGTAATTTGCTGCGTAAAGCTTTTATTCCTAAGACGGTTTTTCCAGCAATATTTAGCGCTTTGAAAGTAATACGTGAAATTAAATTTGATTGCGGCAGAACAAACAGAAAATCATTCGGGCATAAAGTGGTGGAGCGTATTTTGAGCTTTACACAGAATAATGACGAGCTAAGTCAGGAAGATATTAAATACTTGGTTTCAAAAATTAATTAATTTACATTTATTTTATGGAGATGGGATTTTAACTCTTGGCTGATTCAACGGAAATCTTTTTGAAAAATTTTATTGAACTGTCTACTTGTTTGGCAGAAGGGGATTATACTATTGATGAAATTATTGCCAAGGTTATGGATGTAGCTGCAGGAATTTCTAATGCAGATGGATACTTCTTTTTTAATGTTACTTCAGGACATTTTATTAATCTTTTATACAGTAAAATAAAAAGTTTGGCGACCGCCGTATCCGGAACTTCTAATATGCGAATGTTTCCTTCCGTGTATTTGCCGGATATTAAAGATAAAAAAAATAAAAGACCTGCTGAAATTTGTGCAATTAATCAAGAAATTATCAATTCGTCAAATATTTTTAATGAACCCAATGTAGATGCCGATGTATTAAGAGAATTTGATAAAGATAATGATTATAATACCGTGTCGGCGTTGGTGTTTCCGTTGTTTAACAGTAAAAAAATTGTTATCGGTGTGGCCCAATTTATTAATGCAACCGACGAAAAAGGAAAAATTATCAACTTTACTCAAGAAGACCAAGCAAAAATGATGGCTGTGTGCCAGATAATTGCACTAGCGTTGGAAAGAAAACAGTTGAGTGAAGCTTATACTCAATTGTTGGAATCT